>JAZKSZ010000014.1:0-19180 GCA_036625795.1 Haloarculaceae archaeon | reverse complement strand
ACGTCCACCCGCCCGAGCAGTTCGAGGACGCCCACTACTACGACGAGTTCGAGCGCTGGGGCGAGCACGTGCTCGAGGGCTCCTGGGAGGCGGAGGTCGTCGACGACCTTCCGGTCCGCGAGGAGGACCACGTCGTCGAGAAACACACCTACGACGCCTTCCACCAGACCGACCTCGACGGGTGGCTCTCGGCCCGCGGGGTCAGGGACCTGGCCTTCTGTGGCACGCTCGCCAACGTCTGCGTGCTCCACACCGCCGGCTCGGCCGGGCTGCGCGACTACCGGCCGGTGCTCGTTGAGGACGCTGTCGGCTACATCGAGGAAGACCACCGCGAGTACGCGCTGGAGCACGCCGACTGGCTGTTCGGCGAGGTGACCGAGCGCGACGCGCTCTCCTTCGGGTGAGCGACGAGCGGTCGCGCCCGGACGTCGCAAATATCGCCTCGAGAGCCGCGAGCGCCGTCGTTCTCCCCGAAACATTGATGTGTCTACAGGACCGCGTGTCGGTGTACCATGTGCCACGGATACCACCCGGAGTGGGACAGCGCCCGGAAGACCGCCTACGACGACGACGAGGGTGAGGAGGAGACACCCTCCTTCCTGGCGGAGGACTCCTCGACGGAAACGGAACTGCTGACCGACGGCGGCGACGAGGACGAGGACGAAGACGAAGCGTAACGGTTCTGGTCTGACCCGGTCACGTCACCCGACCCGGCCGCCCTGGTCCGGCCGGGGACTTCCTGCCGTCCGCACCGGTGTGTCCGGTTCCTGCCACCGTCAGCGGTCCATCGGTCAGCTGCTGGCTTCGACCGTCCGCCCGAGCGCCACGGCCGTCGCCTCGTCGTACCAGTCGGTCACGACCTGGCAGCCGACCGGCTCGCCGCCGGCCGTCACGGGAACCGAGAGCGCGGGGTGGCCCGTGAGGTTGAACGGCGAGGTGTGGGCGATGGTCCGCAGCAGGTCGGCGTCCTCGCTCACTTCGCCGAAGTCGGGCGCGGTCGTCGGCGTCGTCGAGAGCAGCAACGCGTCGTGCTCGGCGAGGCGGTCGTCGACGGCGGCGTGGAACTCGTGGCGGGCGTTCTGGGCAGCGACGTAACCGGCGCCCCCCGTGGCTTCCGTCAGCGCCCGGCCGACCACCAGCCGCCCGCGGACGTTCTCGCCTAGCTCGCCGGGGTCCATCCCGGCGACCGCCGCCCGCCAGGCCTCGCTGTAGCCCGTGCCGACGCCGTAGTCCTGGCCGGCCTGGTCGACGAGGGTCGTGAACTCCGTGGCCGTCACCGCCGAGTTGACCAGCGGCTGTGCCTCGAACCCGGGTAGCGACACCTCCTCGACGGTCGCGCCGGCGTCGGCCAGCGACTCGGCGGCGCCCTCGACCGCCGCCGCGACCGCGTCGTCGGCGCCCTCCTGGGCCTCGGTGACGAGGCCGACCCGGGCGCCGTCGACCTCGGGGTCCGCACCGCCGTGCAGTCCCTCTGTCGGGTCGGGGACGGGTGTCCCGTGGGTCGAGGGGTCCCGGTGGTCGGGGCCGTTGAGTGCCGCCAGGACGCGGGCCGCGGTCTCGACGTCGGGCGCGAGCGGCCCGACGTGGTCGAGCGAGGACGCGAGGTCCGCGAAGCCGAAGCGCGGGACGGTCCGGAAGGTCGGCTTGAAGCCGACCACGCCACAGTAGGAGGCGGGAATGCGGACCGAGCCGCCGGTGTCGGTCCCGAGGGCGGCGTCGACGAGTCCGGCGGCGACGGCCGCGCCGCTGCCGCTGGAGGAGCCACCCGGCACGCCGTCGGCGCCGGGGTTCTCGACGGGCCCGTGGGCGCAGGTCTCGCTGGTCGTGTAGTAGGCGAACTCGTCCATGTTGGTCGTCCCGACCAGGTCCGCACCCGCCGCCAGCAGGCGCTCGACGACCGCCGCGTGGTAGCCGGGCTCGAAGTTCACGGCCGCCGACCCGCAGGTCATCGGGACGCCCGCGACCGCGATGTTGTCCTTGACCGCCACGTCCAGCCCCGCCAGCGGCCCGTCGGCGGTGCCCGGCAGGTCACACCGGTACAGGAAGGCGTTGTACTCGTCGGTACCGGGCTCGACATCGGTCGCCGGCGCCGACGCGAAGTCGGTCGGTTCGAGGTCACCCAGCAACTCCTCGGTCATCGCCGCCTCCAGCGCGTAGCCCTCCCGTTCCTCCTCGGAGAGGTCGATCCCGTAGGTCGCCGCGGCGGCGTCGACCGCCGCCGCGAGGTCGTCGTCTGTCATCGGTACACACGGCGAGCGGGGCCCGATTAAGCGTTGGGTCGGGCCTGCGTCTCGTGTGATTTTTCCCCAAGTGTCGCCTGCCGTCGCCATGGACAGCCGCGAGGGCGAGCCCATCGAGACGTTCACGGGCGGGCGGTTCTACCCCTTCGACCCCCGCCCGGGCGAGGTCCGGCTCGAGGACATCGCCGGGTCGCTCGCGCACACCTGTCGCTTCGGCGGACACTGCCAGCGCTTCTACAGCGTGGCCGAACACTCCCTGTACGTCGCCCGCGAGCTTGCCGACCACGGCGAGCGCCTCCAGGCCTACGGCCTGCTGCACGACGCCGGCGAAGCCTACGTCGGCGACATCCCCCGGCCGGTCAAGGCACGGCTCGGGGACTTCGAGGCCGTCGAGGCCCATATCAGGGAGGCGGTCTGGGAGGCCGTCGGCCTCCCTGCGCCGACCGAGGCCGAGTGGGGAGCCGTGATGGCCGCCGACGACCGCCTGCTGGCCCACGAGGCCGACCGGCTGCTCGACGACGGCTCCTGGGCCGCCGAGCCGCCGGACCTGGGGTACGACCTCGCGCCGGCCGACCCGACCTCGCCATCGGAGGCCAGGGCAGCGTTTCTCGACCGGGCGCGGTCGTTGCTGGACTGACCGCGGTGTGCGTTACTCGTAGCTGCGGCCGTAGTCGGGCTCGCGACCCTCGTTGAACGCGGCGACGGCCTCGTCGTGTTCCGCGTCGGTGACACACTCCCACTGGTACGCACAGGCCAGCGCGCAGTAATCCTCGAAGGTGCGCTGGGGGTCGACCAGGTCGTTGGTCCGCCGGACCGCGACGGCCGGCTTGTCCCGTATCTCGGCGGCGAGTTCCCGGGCGCCCGCGAGCGCGTCCTCGCGCTGCTCGACCGCGAGCCCGATGTCGACGGCGTCTTCCGGGGTGATATCGCGGCCCGTCAGCAGGTACTCCCGGGCCTTGGACTCGCCGACCAGCCGCGGCAGTAACCACGCGCCGCCGTCACCGGGGATCAGCCCGATGTTGACGAAGCCCTCGCGCAGCAGGCTGTCGGGGGCCATTACTCGCAGATCGCAGGCCAGCGCGAAGTCACAGCCTGCGCCGACGCCGGGGCCGTTGACCGCGGCGACCGAGGGGGTCGACGCCCCGCGGAGGTTGGCGACGACGCGCTGGACCATCCAGAGGTAGGCACCGTACTCCTCCTCGGTGGCGTCGTCCCAGTCGCGCATGTCCGTCGTGTCCGCACCGGCACAGAAGCCGTCGCCGGCGCCGGTCAGCACCATTGCGTAGACCCCCTCGTCGGCCTCGGCCGCGCGGACGGCCTCGTTTATTTCGATGACCATCGGCCGGTTGAAGGCGTTGTAGACCTCCGGTCGGTCGAGTGTGATCGTCGCGATCCCCGCCTCGACGGCGTAGTCGAGATGCTCGTATGGCATGTGCGTCACGTCGTTCCGCCGGTATTTGTAAGCCGGTGCTACCGGTAGAGAGTCCACTCCGAGGGTTACGACGGCGAGCCAGCGGCCCCGTTCAGCCCCACACCCCTGGAACGTCGAGTCAGCGTCGGGCGCGCGCTGTCGCGGCCCTGGCCGTTCCCGTGAGCGAAGCGAACGGAAGCGAGCGGGCACTCGTTCCCGCCTACGCGACAGCACCGTGCGAGGTCTTCGGGAGCGGAGCGACCGAAGGCCTGGAAGACGAGCGCAGCGAGACGCGACCGGAGGAAGCGTCTCGGGTCGGCGAGCGGCGACCACGGGAACCGCGAGCAAAGCGAGCCCTCCAGTGGATGAGCGAGCGAGGGAGCCCTGCGGCCGAGTGAGCAAGTCGGCTGGGGAGGAGTGTGGCCTGCGGTGTGCGAGCGAAATGAGTACACCGGCAAGCGCCGTGAGCCAGACGCCGCCGGAACCGGTCGGGTCGTTTCGTCCAGTCGAACGCGGGAGCGTATCGGATCAGGCCGACAGCCCCACCGCCGGACTGCCGTGGGAAACCATCTTAACCGCGGCCGCCGTACCTCTGAGTATGGACGACAAGCCCGCGTCGGGAGAACTGTTCGGTATCCCCTACAACTTCGAGCGCCCGAGCATCAAGCGGCTGCTCTCCTCGTACTGGCAGCCCGGCGAGGGAATGCTCGTCAAGAAGCCCTTCGGCATCGGCTACACGCTCAACCTCGCCAACTGGCGCTCCTGGGTCGTGCTCGCGGTCGCCGGCGCGCTCTTTTTCCAGCAACGGCGCGGCGACGACGACGAGTTCGCGGACGACGAGGACGAGGACGATGAAGAGCCCGTCGAAGTCATCGTGGACTAAGCAACCACCTTTTTCAGCGTCGGGTCTCGCACGCGCGCTGAAAGCGCGCGGCGGACCGCTCCTCGAAAAACGTGGGCGAAAAATCGAGCGCGCGGCGGCCGCCGCGCGCTCGAGAACCGCGCGCCGCAGGCGCGCGGATGCTAGTGGCCGGCCTGCCCTTCCCCGGGTCGCGCGGGTCGCGTCGCGACCACGCGCTCCCGGCCGGGTATTGCGTGTTCAGGTGCTCCGCGTTCCCACGACCGACGCCTACTTTTCCGCGCCGGCCAACCCCCGGTATGGTCACCTTCGTCACCACCAATCCTGGAAAAGTGCGCGAGGCCCGGGAGTACCTGGATGCCCCCGTCGAGCAACTCGACTTCGACTACCTCGAACCCCAGGCCGACGACCTCGCTGCAGTGGCCGCCCACGGCGCCCGGGCGGCTTACCGCCACGCCGGCGAGTCCGTCTTCGTCGACGACTCCGGGCTCACCATCGACGCGCTCGGGGGGTTCCCGGGCCCCTACTCCTCCTACGTCTACGACCGGGTAGGCATCGAGCGCGTCTCCCGGCTGGCCCGCGGCGAGGCCGACCGCTCGGCGGCCTTCCGGTGTGTGGTCGCCTACTGCGACGGGGCAGCATTCGAAGCCACGCCCGAACCCGTCGACCGCGAGCGCCGCGGCCAGGACCAGGCCGCCGAGGAGCGCGCCAGCGCCACGACCGACGAGCAGGTCATCGATGGCGAGGGGAGCGACGCGGGAAGCGAGGAGGTCCCGCCGGTGAAGCTGTTCGAGGGTGTCGTTCCCGGAACGATCGTCGAGCCCCGCGGGGAGGGCGGGTTCGGGTACGACCCCATCTTCGAGCACGCGGGGAAGACCTTCGCGGAGATGGACACCGAGGAGAAAAACGCCGTCTCCCACCGCGGCCGGGCGCTGGCGAAGTTCGCGGAGTGGTACGCGAACGCCGACCGGTAAGGCGTCGCTGGTGAGGGTCAGTCAGCGCCCGCCGGTGCGTCGGCTGTGCCGCCATCCGCCGGGGTTGTCGCGGCCGGCGCCCGCATCGCGCCGGGCGAGAGGTGGGTGTGTTTGAACTCCGTCCGGTATTTCAGCCCGTAGCCGACGAGCCGGTCGGCACCGATGTGGCCGGCCCAGACGAGCGCGACCAGCACCGCCAGGTCCGTGCCCGCGTAGAGGCCCGCGGCCCCGAGTGCGAGCGGGAGCGCGTACGTGTGCGCGAGATTGTAGCTGATACTTCCGACCCGTGGCCCGGCGAGGTAGCCGACCATCGAGAGGTCCGGCGCGAGCGCCAGCACGGCGAGCAGCCAGAGCGGGCCACCGAGCCAGAGGTACGCGCCGACGGCGAGTGCGAACACGGTCAGGCCCTCCAGTCGAAGAAGATTTCGGGGGTTCATACCCGCTAGAGGCGCGCTATCGGCATAATACTATCTGTCTGAGTGTCATGATCAGTCACGGCGCCGGGGGCACGGAGCCGAACCTTTTTCCCCCGATCCTGTGCGTACACGACCATGGCACTGCGCTCGACACCCGAGTCCGCCTTCGAAGGGATTCCGGACTACGACTACGAGCCCCGCTCCGTCACCATCGACGCGCCGGGTGACCCGGAGATGGCCTACATCGACACCGACCCCGACGGCGACAGGGAGACGTTCCTCTGCCTGCACGGCGAGCCCACCTGGGGCTTTCTCTACCGGAAGATGGTCCCCACGCTGGCCGAGCGCGGGCGCGTGGTCGTCCCCGACGCCATCGGGTTCGGCCGCTCGGACAAGTACACCGAACGGGAGGAGTACGACTACGACCTCCACTACGACGCCACCGAGCAGTTCGTCGAGGCACTCGACCTGACCGATATCACGCTCGTCTGTCAGGACTGGGGCGGGATCATCGGCCTGCCGGTCGCGGTCAACAACGAGGAGCGCTTTGCCCGGCTGGTCCCGATGAATACCGACTGCCCGACCGGCGAGGCGGAGATGGCCGAGGAGTGGTACGACTTCCGCGATTTCGTCGAGCGAGCCGACGAACTTCCCATCGCGATGCTGATCGACAACGCCACCGCCACCGACCTCTCCGAGGAGGTGCTCGCGGCCTACGAAGCGCCGTTCCCCGAGGAGGAGTTGAAGGCGGGCGCCCGCGAGTGGCCGGACATGGTCCCCCGGGCGGACGGCGGGGACGGCGGCGAGATAACGAGTGCCGCCCGCGAGGAGCTGGCCGAGTGGGACAAGCCTGCCTTCGTCCTCTTCGCTGACTCGGACCCGATCACCAAGGGCGCGCGGGATCCGCTGCGGGAGCTGATCCCGACCGCCGACGAGCAGCCCGACGTCTGGGTCGAGGGCGCGATGCACTTCCTCCAGGAGGACGCCGGCGAGGCGATCGCCGAGGAGATCATCGACTTCGTCGACCGGACCGCCCTGTAGCGTCACCGCGGGGTGGGAGTCGGTCACACACCCCCGGACTCCTTTTGAGCGTGCGGCCGGATCTCCCGGATGATGCTCGTCCGGCCGGCCCGCACAGCCGACTTCGGCGCAGTGAAGACCATCCACCAGCGCGCCGTCCGGACACTCGGGGCGGACGCGTACAGCGACCGGCAGGTCCGGGCGTGGGCGGACTGGTCGGACGTCGACGAACTCGACGGCGTCGACGACGAGGACGCACACATGGTCGTCGCCGAGCGGCGGGGAGAGCCGGCAGGCTTTGGCCACCTCGGGGCGGCCGACGGCGAAGTCAACGCCGTCTACGTCCACCCCGACCAGGCCCGCGAGGGCGTCGGGGCGGCGCTGCTGGCAGCCCTGGAGGGGTACGCCCGCGGCGTCGGGCTGTCGGAGTTGACGCTGTCGGCCTCGCTGAACGCCGTCGACTTCTATGACCGCGCCGGGTACGAGCGGGTCGGCCCGGATACCCACGAAACGACCGGCGGCGTCGAACTCGAGTGTATCCGCATGCGCAAACGGCTCTGACCTCGCGGCCCGCGGCCTACTCCCGCGGGTCCCGGTCCGGCCCCGGGTACTCCCCGCCTTCGACCGCCGCGTAGAGCGCCGCGGGGTCGAACAGGGCGGCGAAGGCCGCCGGCGGACGGACGCTGACCTGCACGTGGGGTTGCAGCGAGAGGTTCGCACCCGCGGAGGTCAGCCCCTCGTCGAAGGAGAGGACGTGCGCCGCGTTACCCTCGTAGGCAGAAGCGAGCGCGGGGTGGTCGCCAGCGGCCTGTTCGACGCGGACCCGGTCGCGTTCGACGCGCTCGCGCCAGTCGGCCGCGAGCGCGCCGTCGGCGAGCACCGCGATGACGCTCTCGGCGTCCTCGAGTAGCGGGTCGCTGGCCACGAGGTCGACCCAGGAGTGCGCCCGGACGCCGTCGAGGGCCTCGCGGGCCGACCCCCCGGTGAGGAGGTCAGCGGCGAGCACGTCGGCGTCGGCGACGACGCGGGCGGGGTCGGGGTCACCCATCTGCATCCCGGTCGTCGGTCTCGTCGCGGCGGTCGGCGAGGGCCTCGCGGACCTCCTGTTCCGGGACCTCTGGTGCCCGGTCGAACAGCTCCGCCCAGGTCGCGGTCATGCACGCTGTGAAGGGGGCAGCCGGCAAAAACCCGGCGGCGGCAGACGCGCGTCTGACGGGTATTGAAGTGTCCGTGCGGAGTGCGATCCAGTGGGCGCGCGGACGGCCACACCCTTCCCATCCACCCCACAGCGCGCCCGGACACCCTGACGACCCCCTCGCCCGCTCCCGCGGGCGACACTCCCGGTTTTGGTATCCCCCACCCACCCCCCTTCCCTTCACCCGGTTTCCGACGGGAGCGACCGGTGTGTCGGCCCGTCCCGTGTCGGAAACGGCGTTCTCGTGGGCTCACGGTTGAATAAACGAGCAACACGTTTTCCGTGATTCCGGTAGTATAATGTGGTAGAATCACTCACATGAGGGTAGCCATGAACCGATACGCAGACGACAGCCGCGACATGCGGCTGGACCCCGACTCGTTCGCGCAGGGCTACTTCAAGAACGCCGTCTACCGGCACTGGGACCCCTACGGTGACATCCCCGAGGAGCTGCTCGACCAGGACCGCGAGCGCCTCATCGAGCGCGACCAGACCGAGGCGCAGTTCGACGCGTTCCGCCGGACCATCGCGCTCTTCGGCGCCGGCGAGGAGGCCGTCACGGAGGACCTGGCGCCGCTGATGATGGCGCTCGACGACATCAACAAGCAGATGTTCATCTCCTCGCAGATCTACGAGGAGGCCAAACACGCCCAGTTTTTCGACCGGTACTGGCGCAACGTCATCGACCCCGTCGCGGAGGCGCGGGGCTTCGAGGTGACCCGGCCGACCGACGACCGCTACTTCAACGACGCCTACGTCGAGCTGTTCGACCGGACCGACGAGGCGATGGAGCGGCTGCTGACCGAGGACACCCCCGAGAACCGGGTGGAGGCGTACTGCCACTACCATCTGGCCGTCGAGTCGGTGCTCGCACAGACCGGCTACTACGGCATCCAGGGGTCGTGGTCGCCGAGCGGGCCGGACATGGAGCCGCTGGGTGAGCGGGTCCATCTCGAGGGGCTGGTCGAGGGGATCACCCGCATCCGCTCGGACGAGGGTCGCCACGTCGGCTTCGGCATGCAGGAGGTCCAGGGCCACGTCGGCCGCGGCGAGGTCGACGGCGCAGTCGTCCGGGACACTCTCGAGGAACTGCTCCCGCTGATCGCGGGCATCGTGGACTACGACAGCGACGACATCGGGGTCGAGGAGGAGACCGACTCGACGCCACTGATCGAGTACGCCAGCGAGAAACTGGAACGGCGCATCGAGATCATCACCGAGTACGACGCCGAGATCCCGCCGGTCGAGGACCTGGTCCAGATCGAGGGCGGGCGGGACGTCTCCGCGGACTGATTCTTAGCCGCGCAGCGCCTCTCGGACCGCGTCGAGTTGCTCCGGTGCAGCCATGACAGCCAGCCGGTCGCCCGCCCGGATCGTCGTCTTCGGCAGGGGGATCCGCATGTCCTCGTCGGCCCGCCCGTGGGCGTACACCCGGGCGTCACCGGGCAGGTCGAGCCCGACGACCCGGTGTCCGACGACCGGTGACCCCTCGGGGATGGTGACACTCGCAAGCGACAGCCGCTCGGTCAGGTCCGCGATGACGTTGAAGTCGCCGCCCATGAGTGCGGTCTTGGCCCCGACCGCCCCCAGCCGCTCGGGGTAGATGATCTCGTCGACGTCGCCGGCGTACTTCTCGTAGAGTTCGTCGCTGAGGTCCTCGCCGACCCGGAGGACGGTCCGGCAGCCGTGGCTCGCGGCGATCAGACACGCCGAGTAGTTGGTGTTGACGTCGCCGGTCAGCCCGGCGAGCGCGTCGGCGTCGCCGAGCCCCGCCTCCGCCAGGACGTCCTCGTCGCCGCCGTCACCGGTGACCGTCTCGAACCCGTCCTCGCGGGCGCGGTCCGCCCGCGTGGCGTCGCGGTCGACGATCACGACCTCGTGGCCCTCCGACCGGAGAGTCCGGGCGGTCCGCCGGCCGACCCGCCCGAACCCGACGATGACGAGTTTCATGCCACGCCATACCATATCGAGCGGCAAAAGGGTATCTCCCGCTTTGCCCGGGTCGGGCGCCGGCGTCACCTAGTTGTTACCCCGGTCGTCCGGCGGACCCTGCCCGCCGTCGTCGGTGTCCGTCGGCTCCGGTGTCTCCGCCTCGTCACCCTCCGTCTCGGCGTCGTCCGCGCGGTCCGCCGCTTTCTCCTCGCGCTCGTCGGCGTCGTCGGGACCCGCGTCGTCCGCGCCGTCACCCTCGCCATCGACCTCCTTGACCGGCTGGTCGGGTCCGGACTGGCTGATGACCGGCTTGAGGATGTACTTCCCGCTGTTGCCGGCCTTGACGACGTTGATGTCGTAGACGAACTGGACCGTCCCGTTGGGCTCGAGCGTGAAGCCCTTGTTGAGCTGGAGTTTCTGGCTCGGCAGCTTCACGGTGACCGACTCGCCGGTGGTGAGCGTGGCGTTGATCGAGTCGACGTAGACGAACACCTTGGTGTACTCGCCCGCCGGGATCTCCGGAGCCCCCACGAGCGTGGCGTTGTCGCCGCGCAGCCGGGTCAGGTCGACGGTCCGGGAGTCGACCTCGACGGTCTCCCAGCCGGCCCGCTCCCTGTCCTCGTTCTCCCGCTTTTCGTCTTCGCTGCTCCCCTGCTCGTCGGCTTCGGTCTCGTCCTCGCTCCCGTCGGCTTCCTCAGCTTCCGCGTCCTCCGCGGTCGGAGTTCCACCGTCCCCGGCGGTCGGCGTCGGGGTGAGGTTCGTGGCGGTTGCGGTCGCGTTCGGTGCGGGCGTGGCCGTCGCGGTTTCGGCCTCCGTCCCGTCGCCGTCCGCGTCGTTGGCCCGCTCGAAGCCGATCTGCGTGATGGTGACGTTGAGGTGCTCGAAATCCTCGATGGCCGCCGGCTGGTCGCTTACGTAGAACTGGACCGTGCCCGTCGCGGCAGTCCCGCCGTCCCCGGCGGAGCCGCCGTTCTCCCCGCCGGCCGTCGGCGCGCCGGAGGTCGTCGAGCCGGCACAGCCCGCGAGTGCCAACATCGCGGCCAGGACCACGGCGAGCAGCGTTCGTCGGTGCATACCCGGTGCTTCGAGAGTGCGGACAAGAGCCTGCTGGCCGCCGGAGCGGAGGAGAAGTAGCTTGTGGCCGCAAGGGGTCGCGAACCGGCCGCAAATCCGACACGCCTTTCGCCGTCCCCGTCGGAAGGGACGCCATGCGCGTGACCTTCCTCGGGACCAGCGGGGCCGTGCCGACCACGGCCCGCTCGACCAGCGCCCTGCTCGTCGAGCGGGAGGGCGACCGGCTGCTCTTCGACTGCGGGGAGGGCACCCAGCGCCAGATGATGCGCTTCGCGACGGGCTTTGACCTGGGCCACGTCTTCCTCACGCACCTCCACGGCGACCACGTCCTCGGCCTGCCGGGGCTGGTCCAGACCCTCGACTTCAACGACCGCGAGCGCCCGCTGGCGGTCCACGCCCCCGCCGGGACCCGGAGCCGGGTCGAGCGCCTGGTCGCGCCGACCGGCAACTCCCCCTCCTACCCGGTCCGGATCAACCAGGTCGATCCCGGCGACGTCGCGCTCGCTGCCGGCGAGTACGAGGTCCGCGCCTTCCGGGTGGACCACCGGACCGACGCCGTCGGCTACGCGCTGGTCGAGGCCGAGCGGAAGGGCCGGTTCGACCGCGAGAAGGCCGAGGAGGAACTGGGGATCGAGCCCGGTCCCAAGTACTCGAAGCTCCACCGCGGCGAGCCGGTCGAACACGAGGGACGGACCGTCGAGCCCGAGGAGGTCGTCGGGCCGCCCCGCCCCGGGCGGCGGCTGGTCTACACCGGCGACACCCGGCCCGCGGAGGGGACGGTACGGGCCGCGGAGGACGCCGACCTGCTGGTCCACGACGCCACCTTCGCCGAGGACCGGGCCGAACGGGCCCGCGAGACCGCCCACGCGACCGCCCGCGAGGCCGCCGAGGTGGCCAACCGGGCGGGCGCGAAGCGACTCGCGCTCACCCACATCTCCTCGCGGTACGCCGGCCGGGCCGACCGGCTGGAGGCGGAGGCCCGGGAGGTCTTCGAGGGCGAGCGCGCGTTTCTCCCCGACGACGGCGTCCGGGCCGAGGTACCCTACCCCGACGCCGACCGGGCGTTCACGCTGGAGCGGGTCGGTCGGGAGCGGCGCTAACAAAAGCGGTTTGCCGCGCCCGGCCGACGTGGGCAGCATGCCACGGGACCTGCACATCGTCGACGTGTTCGCCCGGGAGCGGTACACCGGCAACCAGCTCGCAGTGGTGGAAAGCGAGGGAACGATGGGCGACGAGGAGATGCAGGCGGTCGCCCGGGAGATGGACTTCTCGGAGACCACGTTCGTCGAGTCCCGGGCCGAGCCCTACCGGGTGCGTATCTTCACCCCCGAGGCGGAGGTGCCATTCGCCGGCCACCCGACGCTTGGCACCGCCCACGTGGTCCGCGAGCGGGTCGCGGACGGGCGCCCGGAAGCGGTCGTGCTGGACCTGAACGTCGGCCAGGTGCCCGTCGAGGTTCGCGAGCGCGACGGGCGGGGGACGCTGTGGATGACCCAGCAGCCCCCCGAGTTCGGCGAGACGCTCGCTCACGACCGGCTGGCGGCGGTGCTGGGGCTGTCGGCCGACCGGCTCGACACCGACTGGCCGGTCCAGGTCGTCTCGACGGGGCTGCCGACGGTTATCGTCCCCCTCGTGGACCGCTCGGCGCTGACCGATATCGACCTCGACCGGGGGGCCTACGACGACCTGACGGGCGACCGGGAGGCGAAGCTCGTCCACGCCTTCTGTGCGGACCCGCGGGACCCGGCCCACGACCTCGCTGTCCGGATGTTCGCGCCGGCCTACGGCGTTCCGGAGGACCCCGCGACGGGGTCGGCGAACGGCTGCCTGGCGGCCTACCTGGCCCGGTACGCCTACTTCGGGAGCGGGGTCGTCGACGCCCGCGTCGAACAGGGCCACGAGGTCGGGCGGCCGTCCCTGCTTTACCTGGCGGCGACCGACCGCGGCGACGACGTCCGCGTCGAGGTCGGCGGGCGCGTGGTCGACGTGGCCCGCGGCGAGTTGTACTGAGCCGGAACCCGGGCCCTCGTGCGGCGAAACGGCCAAACCGCTTATAGTCCGGCACCGAAGATGGTGGAGCATGGGTGTGGTGGTCGGACGCGCTACCGGGGAGAGGCCGCGCGCTCGCACCGACGGAAGGGGGGTGCGGGGACACGGCGGGGTCCGCCGGGAAGCTGTGACAACGACAGGAGGAACGGCGACGAATACCAGCGACACGGACGTCAGTCAGGGGGGAGTGGGGGCGTGACCGACTGCCTCGAGTTCCGGACGCTCCTCGACACCGTCCCCGGTGGCGTGTTCAAACTCGACGCCGAGGGACGGATGCACGAGGTGAGCGCGGGGATGGAAGAGATCGTCGGGACGGACCCCGCCGACCTGGAGAGTCGGCCGTTCGTCGACCTGGTGAGAGACGGGACGGTCCCGGAACAGGTCGTCGACGAGTACCGGGCGGTCGTCTCGGACATCCTCGCGGACGGGGTCGACCGCGAGCGAGGGTGGCTGAGCGCCGAGGTGACACCGCGGGACGGGAGCGAGCCCCGCCTCTGCGAGTTCCACGTCAGGCCGTTGCCCTACGATGACGAGTTCACCGGATGTGCCGTGGCGGTGCGGGACGTGACCGACCGGGAGCGGTACCGCGAGGAGTTCGAGCGGCTGCGCGAGCAGACCGAGTTCGCGCTCGCGGCGACGGACGCGCTGATCTGGACGGTCGACCCCGAGACCAGCGAGTTGCTGTCCTCCACCGGCGACCCGGAGGGGGTGTTCGGCGTCGCTGCCGAGAAGGTCGAGGAAATCTCGGACTTCTTCGAGCAGATCGTCCACCCCGAGGACCGGTCTGCAGTCGGGCGGGCGTGGGCGGAACTGCTCGAGGGGGACGTCGACGACGTGACCGTCCAGTTCCGGACGGGCTTCCGTGAGGGGGTAGAGACGCGGTGGGTCGAGGCCGGGGCGCACCGCCACGAGAACGGCGATAGCGAGTGGCTGGTCGGGCTGGCCAGCGACATCACCGCCCAGAAGCGCCGCGAACAGCGGCTACGGCGCCAGAACGAGCGGCTCGACGAGTTCGCGAGCGTCGTCTCCCACGACCTGCGGAACCCGCTCAACGTCGCGCGGATGCGGACGGAACTCGTGGCCGAGGACTGCGACAGCGAACACATCGAGGCAGTCGAGGACGCCCACGAGCGCATGGAAACGCTGATCGAGGACATCCTCACGCTCGCGCGGGAGGGCGGGGGGACGGCCGACACCGGCGTGGTCGACCTCGGCAAACTCGCCCGGCAGGCCTGGCACGCCGTGCAGACACACGGCGCGGCGTTGATCACGCCCGGGGAAGCCATCGTCCGTGCGGACCCGACCCGGCTCCAGGAACTGCTCGAGAACCTCTTCACCAACGCGGTCGAGCACGGCGGCCGCGACGTGACCGTCAGGGTCGGGATGCTCGCCGACGGCTCCGGGTTCTACGTCGAGGACGACGGGGCGGGGCTCCCCGAGGCGGACCCCGACCAGGTGTTCGAACCCGGCTACTCCACGGCCGAGAACGGCACCGGCTTCGGGCTCTCGATCGTCCGCGAGGTTGCCGACGCACACGGGTGGACCGTCCGGGCCACGAGCGGCGCGGACGGCGGCGCGCGCTTCGAGGTCACCGGCGTCGAGATCGAGTAGGCACGCGCCGGCGGCCGGTATCGGAGGCCGAGGGACGGTCAGGGTTCTTCGACGTGCACCGGGCCGCGGCGCTCGTGTTCGACCGTCCGGGCGACCGCGGCCGCGAGGTCGGGGTCGTACTCCCGCTCCAGGAGGTAAAGCGCGAGGTCGAGCCCGGAGGTGACGCCGCCGCAGGTCAGCACGTCGCCGGCGTCGACGACGCGGGCCTCGACCACCTCCGTGCCCGTCTCCCGGAGGTCGTCCAGCGCGCCGGCGTGGGTGACCGCCGGCCGGCCCTCGAGCAGGCCCGCCCGCTCCAGGAGCATCCCGCCGGTGCAGACGCCGGCGACCGTGGTTCCGGCCGCCGCCCGCTCGGCCAGGAGGTCCGGGACGACGCCGCGCTCGGCCTCGGCCCAGGTCCCCGTCTCCGCCCGGTCGTTCCAGCCCCCGCCCGGCACGACCAGCAGGTCGGGGTCGAGTTCGGCCACGCTGCCGTGGGATTCGACGGTCATCCCGTAGGCCGAGGTGACCCGCTCGGCCATGTCGGCGGTACACAGCGATACCTCGAAGTCGGGGCCCCTGGCAGCGCCGATAGAAAGCACTTCGTACGGGCCGACGGCGTCGAGCGGCTCGAACCCTTCGTAGAGGAGGACGCCGGCGTGTGAGATGGGCATGGTGACCGTGGGCGCGACACGGGCATGAGAGTGACGGTGAGGGGCGGACGGGCGGTGGGTCCGGCCCGCCGTGGATTTATACAGAACCGTCACCTACCGGGGTCTGTGAACGCCCGTACGGGCCCGCTGGACGCGGTGGTGTTCGGGGTCGACGTCCAGAGCGGGGACGTCCGCGGCGACGCCCCCTCCTACGCGCTCGTCGTCTTCGACGGCGAGGACATCGAGCGCGACGTTGTCTCCTACCGGAAGCTCCGCCGTCTGGTCGCCGAGGAGTGCCCGGCCATCCTCGCCACGGACAACATGTACGAACTCGCCGAGGACAAGGACGCGCTGGTCCACCTCCTGGGGTCGCTACCCGACGAGACCAGCCTCGTTCAGGTGACCGGCGCCGAGCAACCCGAGCCGCTCTCGCGGGTCGCCTCCCGCCACGGGGTCCCCTACGGCAAGAAGCCGATGCAGGAGGCCGAGGCCGCCGCGCGGCTGGCGGCGGCGAACGTCGGGCAGGAAGTGACCGCGTTCACCGACCGGACCGAGGTCAAGGTGGCCCGCGGCCGCTCGACCGGTGGCGGCGGCGGGTGGAGCGAGGACCGCTACACCCGCCGGATCCACGGCGCCGTCCGCAAGCGGGCCCGCGAGGTCGAGTCCGCGCTCGACGAGGCCGGCCTCGAGTACGAACGGGACGCCACCGAGAAGTACGGCGGCTTCTCGAACTGCATCTTCACCGTGGAAGCACGCCCGAGCGACATCCCAGTCTCGGCGGAACGCGCGGGTGACACCCGCATCGAGATCGAGCGGGTGCGCCGGGACGGCGTCGAGTTTCGCCCGCTCGCCAAGCGCCGGGACCACGTCCTGGTCGGGGTCGACCCCGGGACGACCACCGCGGTCGCCGTCGTCGGGCTGGACGGCGAACTGCTGGACCTGCTGAGCACCCGGACGGCCGACACGAGCGAGGTGATCGAGTGGGTCGTCGAGCGCGGCCGGCCGGTGGTCGTCGCCGCGGACGTGACTCCGATGCCCGAGACCGTCGAGAAACTGCGGCGCAGCTTCGACGCGGCGGGCTGGACGCCCGAGCGTGACCTGCCGGTCGACGAGAAACAGCACCGGACCCGCGAGGAAGGATACGACAACGACCACGAGCGCGACGCGCTGGCGGCCGCCCTCTCGGCGTACGACGACCACGAGGACCAGTTCGACCGGGTCGCGGCGAAGGTGCCGCCGCGCCAGGATGTAGGACCCGTCATCGCGCGCGTGCTCGGCAGCGAGGAGTCCGTCGAGACGGTGCTCGCCGACCTGGCCGACGACGGCGGCGAGGACGGCGACGAGGAGCCCGAGCACACAGAACGGGAGCTCACGGACGCGGAAAAGCGGGCCAAGCGCCTGGAGGCCCGCGTCGAGCGCCTGGAGAGCCACGTCGACGACCTGAAAGAAACCGTCGAGCGGAAGGACGAGCGGATCGCCGAGTACGAGGCCGAACTCTCCGACGCCCGCCGCGAGGAGCGCAGGGAGGCCCGCGAGCGCCGGGAGGTCACCCGCCTGGAGCGGGAGAACGACCGCCTGGAACGGGAGCTCGCGGACGAACGCGAGCGCGTCGAGGAACTGGAGGGGAAGTTAGAGCGGCTGAAGGCGCTGTGGAAGCTCGACCACTCGAACTTCGCGGACGTCGCCGACAAGAAGGCGGGGCTGGTGCCGGTGAAGGTCATCGAGCAGTTCACGACCGACGCCATCGAGGCGGCCGACGAGGCCTTCGGGCTGGCCGAGGACGACGTCGTGCTCTTCCGGGACGCCAGCGGGGCCGGCCGGTCGACCGCCGAGCGGCTGGTCGAGGTCGGGCCCCGCGTGGTCCTCCGGAACGGCCAGCTCTCGAACGTCGCCGACGAGGTCCTCTTCGAACACGGGGTCCCGGTCGCGCCCGCCGAACTCGTGACGGTCCAGGAGGTCGACGAACTCGCCGTCGCCCGCGAGTCCGAGGTCGAGGCGGCCATCGCCGACTGGGAGGAGCGGGCGGCGGAACGGCGCCGCCAGCAGAGCGCCGAGATGGTCGACCAGATCATCAGCGAGCACCGGGCGGGGGAAGGCGACTGAACGGAGTGAGGGAGCCTTCCGAAACGCGAACGGGGAGGCACGACCCGTGAGCAGGGCGAGGGTGACTGACCGCAGGGAAGGGATCCTCGGAAAAGCGAGCGGCAAGTGAACCGCGCCGCGAGCGGCGGAACCGCGGACCGGGAGACGGGTCGAGCGACGGGGGGGGGAACCGTCAGGCGTCGGGGCCGGTATCGGTGGAGAGGACCTGCGAGGTGGAGCCGTCGGCGGCGGTCCAGACGAGGCTGAGCTCGTAGTCGGGGCGGGCGCCGAGGGTGAGCGCGTCGCCGGCCTGGAGGGCGGGCTGGTCGCCGATGTCGCCGCTCGTCTCCCCACCCAGGGCCGCCCAGGGTCCGGTCGCGTCCAGTCCCCGTCCCTCGACGGAGAGCCGGGTGGCGGCGATGTTGTCGCCGGCGCGGTGCTGGACCGTGAGTTGCTCGGCGGCACGGTCGTAGTCGAACGCGAAGGCAGCCTGTGGGGCTGCGACCGGCTCTTCGCCGAGCCCGAGGACAAAGGAGACGACGACGGCGGCGACGGCCGTCGCGACGGCGACGCCGCCCTCGGAGTTGCGGACCGTCACCGTCCGGCCGTCGCGGGAGAGGTCGGTCTTCGTGAGGAGACGTTCGAGTCGCGACCGGAGCTGCGGCCGCTCGACCCGGTCGAGTTCCGCCCGGACGGCACCGATCCCCTCCTCGAGCTGGGTCCGGAGCAGTTCGGCACTCTCCTCGTCCTCGCTCCTGGCAGTGAGTGACAGCAGCAACGACTGGTCCTCGCGGTACAGGGAGCCGTAGCCGTACTCGATCCCGCGGGCGGCTGCCGCAGCCTGCCCGCCCGACCCGGGGACGCGCTCGGGGGGGATGTCGAACGCGAAGCGCATGTACCCGCCCCGGGCCGCGTCGTAGGCGGTCCGGGCCTCGCCGTTGACGGGCTCGACGTCGCCGTGCTGTACGTCGACGACGCGCTCGATGGCCGCCGGCGTGCCGAGGACGTACTGGCCGTCGCCGAGCACCGCGAGCTGGGAGCCGTTGCCGGAGGCGTAGACCGTCCGGTCGCGGTACGTGCGGTCGGTCACGTCGACGGAGGTCTCGACCAGTTCGGTCACCTCGGCGTCGGTGAAGTCGGTCCGCACGAGCAACGCGCCGTCGCCGGTGGCCACGGAGCCGAAGGCGAGTAGCTCGTTCATCCGCCGGGGGTCGAGGTCACTGCGCTCCTCGGCGAGGTCGAGCGCCTCGGCGACGGTGAGCTGTGGGACTCCCTGGCCAAGGTCCGTGACGAGGCGGTTGACTCGCTCGCGGAGCACCTCGTCTTCGAACATCGCCTGGAGGTCGGCGTGGACGACGGCGGTGGCCCCCTCCGGGACGGCGTCGAGCCCCGAGGCGTCGTCGGGGTCCGGCGTTCGCCCGTCGTTCCCGTCACCGAACAGGCCGGCACAGCCACTCAGCGCGGCCGTGGCGGCGAGGCCCGCCATCCCACCGGTTCGCAGGATGTCGCGTCTGGTGGGGCCGTCCATACCAGGTCGTGTCATGTTGCGGGTGTATACTTTATGGGCTCCGCTCACTCCAGGTCGTCCAGGTCGTCCATACCCCCCAAACCCCCCCAGCCCCCCAAAACCCCCGCACCCAACAAGCCCCGCCCCGAGACGCGGTTGCGGCCCCACCCCGAGAAGC
>JAZKSZ010000217.1:0-3265 GCA_036625795.1 Haloarculaceae archaeon | reverse complement strand
GCAACTAGACCGGCAGAAACGACTGCAACTAGACCGGCAGAAACGAGCGCAGGGTCTGGGCGTACAGCCGGGGCGCGCGACCGCGGGCGCCCGAGACGGCGTTGTCGATGGCCGACGCCGCGTCCTCGAGAACTCCCTCGCCGTGCCCGACGAGCACGCGCTCGGCGTCGAACCGCCGGAGCCGCTTCGGGGGCGTCATCCGGAGCGCCGGGTGGACGCCGAGCCGTTCGTCACCGGCCAGGAAGTAGCTGCTCGTGCCCAGCGCCTCGGGGACGACCAGTGTCCCGTCGTCCTCGTTGTAGAGGACCGCCTCACTCCAGAGCGGGTTGTCGATGATCCCGTGGACGGCAAAGCCCGACCCGTCGAGGTCGTGGCGGACCACCCTGGTCTCCGCGTCCAGGTCGCCGGTGATGTCGGCCATCACGTCGGGGACGTGGACGGGGACGTCGTGGCGACGGGCGACGGCCGCCGCATCGCGCTTGTGGCGGTCGAGCAGGACGACGACGCCGGCGACGTCGCCGAACTCCGCCAGGAGGTCGTCGACCCCCTCGGCGTCCACCGGATCGACCACGTAGACCCCCTCCTCGGTGGCGAGCGCGTGGCTGGCCCGTTGCATCCGTTCCTCCGGGTGGGCGATCCAGCCCACGCCGCTCGCGCCGTTCTCGAACCGGTCGATCTCCCGCCAGCCGGTCGCCGGGCCGGAGCCTTTCATTGGCATGAGCTTCGCTATGTACCGAGCGCGCAAAAATGGGTGCCAAACGAGTCCGCCCCGCGGGACGCCTTCGCCCGGTCGCGGACTCACTCAAGCCGGCTGGCGTCGATGTCGACCTCGGGAGGAGACACGACCAGAAACCCCCGGAAGTGCATCAGCTCCCCGCCGGCTTCCTTGACCTGGCGGGCGAACCCGGCCGCGAGTTCGTTCAGGTCGCCCTTGACGTTGAGCACGAGGACTGCCCCCGAGCCGACGGTCTCCACCCACTCCTCCGGCGGGGTGCTCCCGTCGAGAACGCCCAGAACCACCCGCTCGGCGCTCGTCCCGTCCTCGTCGGTGTCCAGTTCGTCCTCGACCGACTGGAGGTCGAGTCCGTCGAAGTCGCTCATGCGCTCACCTCGGCAGCGAGGGGGAAAAACCTCCCGGGGCGGACGCCGGCGACCCGGACGCCCGTGACCGCCCCCCAGACCGTGCTACCGCGTGTCGCGTGAAGCGTTGACACCCCTGTCGGCACCCAGACAGATTTATATAGGAGGCTCGCCCTCGTACCAGATGCTTATGTCCAATACAGAGGGCACGTCGGAATCCCCGGCGGATCGAGTTCTTCCAGGGCACTCTGGATAGCACGTCCGAGATACAGGACGCACGGGTTTTCGACACCACGCTGCGCGACGGTGAACAGACGCCGCGAACGTCGTTCTCGTACGAAGACAAACGGGAGATAGCCGCGCTGCTGGACCGGATGGGAACCCACGTCATCGAGGCCGGGTTCCCCGTCAACAGCGACGCGGAGTTCGAGGCAGTACGCGACATCGCCGCCGCCAGCCACACCACGGTGTGTGGGCTGGCGCGGGTTGTCGAGGAGGATATCGAGGCCGCGCTCGACTCGGGCGTCGACCTGGTACACGTCTTCGTGTCCACCAGCGACGTCCAGATCGAGGACTCGATGCACGCCACCCGCGAGCAGGTGCGGGAGCGTGCCGTCGAATCCGTCGAGCGCGTGAAGGAGGCCGGCGTCGAGTGCATGTTCTCGCCCATGGACGCGACCCGGACCAGCGAGGAGTACCTGCTGGACATCGTGGAGACGACCACGCGAGCGGGCGCGGACTGGCTCAACATCCCCGACACGGTCGGGGTGGCGACGCCGACCCGCTTCGCGAAGCTGGTCGAGAAGGTCGTCGACGCGACCGTCGACGCCCGCGTCGACGTCCACACCCACGACGACTTCGGGCTGGCCGCCGCGAACGCCCTGGCGGGCTACGAGGCCGGCGCGGCCCAGTCCCAGGTGTCGATCAACGGCATCGGCGAGCGGGCCGGCAACGCCGCCTACGAGGAGGTCGTGATGGCCCTGGAGTCGCTGTACAACGTCGACACCGGGGTCGACACGACCGCCATCGCGGAGGTTTCCCAGACCATCGAGGAGAAAAGCGACGTCCCCGTGCCGGGCAACAAGCCCGTCGTCGGCAGCAACGCGTTCTCGCACGAAAGCGGCATCCACGCCGCCGGAGTCATCGAGAACGCCGACACCTTCGAGCCCGGCGTGATGACGCCGGAGATGGTCGGCGCCGAGCGCGAGCTCGTGCTCGGCAAACACACCGGCCAGCACTCCGTCCGCGAGCGCCTCGAGGAGGTCGGCTACGACCCGACCGACGACGAGGTCCGGGAGGTCACCCGCAGGGTGAAGGACTTCGGTGCGGAGGCCCAGCGGGTCACGGTCGAGGAGCTGGAGAAGTTCGCCCGCGAGGTGGGCGTCGAGCAGGTCGAAGAGGAGGTCCGGGCGTAGGGCCCATGCCCGCTTCCGAGCCCGCAGACACCGACCACCAGCCGCTGGCGACCAGCCGACGCTGGGCGGCCGGGTGCGTGCCCGCGACGCCATCTGTCGGGACCGGCCGGACCCGCGGATCACGGAACGCTTATTACGCGTGCCGGACTGACAGTCGTACTGATGACACGTCAGGCTGGCCGTGCGGTCCGCACCCTTGCCAGCCCCGCGGCTATTGTAGGGGCGGTATAGCCCCGCACCACCCTTCTCCACCGGTCCGTATCGCCGACAATCAGGTCGTAGTCACCATGCAGTATACACACACAGCGGAGGGACGCCGATGAGCGAGCGAGCGTCCGTCCCCAAGGAAGACGAACAGGACGCCGAGGCCACGGAGGCCGAGGCAGAAGCAGAGACAACGCCGGACGCCGAGGCGGAAGCGGACGAGGAGCCCGCCACGACCGGCGCGGACACGGTCGTGCGGGCGCTGGAGAACGCGGGCGTCGAGTACCTCTTCGGCGTCCAGGGCGGGGCGATCATGCCCGTCTACGACGCGCTGTACCGCAGCGAGGAGATGACCCACGTCACGATGGCCCACGAGCAGGGCGCGGCCCACGCCGCCGACGCATACGGGATCGTCACCGGCGACCCCGGCGTCTGCATGGCCACCTCGGGCCCGGGCGCGACCAACCTCGTGACTGGGCTCGCCGACGCCAGCATGGACTCGGACCCGCTGGTGGCGCTGACCGGCCAGGTGCCGACGGACTTCGTCGGCAACGACGCCTTCCAGG
>JAZKSZ010000216.1:0-3290 GCA_036625795.1 Haloarculaceae archaeon | reverse complement strand
CGCAAGCACCGCAACGCAGTGAGGAGCGTGGTTCGAAAGACCGCTATGCGGTCTTTCGTCATCCCGGAAATCTCCGATTTCCGGAGACAGCACGAGTCGCGGGACTGGAGCGCGCCGGGGGCTTTCGGGTTCTCTGTCGTTCCGGTATCGATGGCGTTACCGTACCCAACTACTCCACCTAGACGCGACACGGGGTTTTATTCTCCCGTCGGTTCCCGTGCTAGAGGATCACAATGAAACTTCCAGAGGAGGGCCGCGACCCCGAGGAAGTCCTCGCGGAGATGGAAGCCCGCCGCGAGGACGACGCCGACTGGCGGTCCGGGCGCACGTGGAGCCTCGTCTACCACCTCGACGACGAGCACAAGCAGTTCAAGGACGAGGCCCATGCACTCTACTCCACCCAGAACGCCCTCTCGCCCTCCGCCTTTCCCTCCCTCGTGAGCTTCGAGAACGAGGTCGTCGGGATGCTCGCCGAGTGGCTGGGCGGGGACGAGGAGACGGTCGGCAACGTGACATCGGGGGGCACCGAGAGCATCCTGCTGGCGGTCAAGACCGCCCGGGACTGGGCCCGCGCCGAGCAGGGGATCGACCGCCCCCACGTCGTGTTGCCGGAAACCGCCCATCCCGCGTTCTCGAAGGGCGCCCACTACTTCGGGCTGGAGGAGACCCGCGTCCCCTGCGGCGAGGACTGGCGCGCGGACCCCGAGGCGATGGCCGAGGCCGTCCGCGAGGAGACCGCGCTGGTGGTCGCCTCCGCGCCGTCCTACCCCCACGGCGTGGTCGACCCCGTCGAGGGGATCGCTGGCGTCGCCAGGGAGGCGGGGGCGATGTGTCACGTCGACGCCTGCATCGGGGGTATCGTGCTCGCCTCGCTGCGCGACCTGTGGCGGGACGTGCCACCCTTCGACCTCTCCGTCGACGGGGTGACCTCGCTGTCGGTGGACCCCCACAAGTACGGCTACACGGCCAAGGGCGCCTCGACGCTGCTGTGGGCCGACGCCGCCCACCGGGAACACCAGTACTTCGCCTTCGACGACTGGCCGGGCGGGGTCTACGCCGGCCCGACGATGGCCGGTACGCGCCCGGGCGGGCCGATCGCCGCGGCGTGGGGCGTGTTGCAAAAGCTCGGCCACCGGGGGTATCTCGACCTCGCGGCGACGACGATGGAAACCACCGAGGCGCTGCTCGATGGTGTGGCCGACATCGACGGACTCAGCGTCGTCTCGGACCCCGACATGACCATCTTCGCGGTGGAGTCGACGGACCCCGAACTCGACGCCTACCGGGTCCACGCCGAGATGACCGAGCGCGAGTGGGGGCTGGGCCGCCAGCAGCGCCCGGAGAGCCTCCACACGAGTGTGATGTACCACCACCGCGACTGCGTCGAGGACTTTCTCGCCGACCTGCGGGACTCGGTGGCTGTCGCCCGCGAGGCCGACGGCGGGGACGACCGCGCCCCGATGTACGGGATGAACGCCGAGATGGCCGAGGGCGGCGACTACGCACGGCTGGCGAAGACGATGCTCAACGACGCCGTCTACCGTCCCTGACTCCAGGCTGGGGACCCGGGACTCGCACGGTCCCACCCGCTGCGGGCCCTCGCCGTTCACCGCGGCCAGTTGCAGTTCCCACAGCGGTCGCCGGAGTCGCGGTCCACCCGGTCGCGGACCTCGGCCCAGTTCCCCTCGACGGCCTCGTCGTCGGGCTCGGCCCCACAGCCCCGCGCCCCGACCAGGTGCCACGTCCCGCTCCGCCCGTTCTTGACGGCTCTCATACCCGGGGGTCGGCCCGGCGCCACGAGAGGCTGACGGCTGCGGCCCCGTGGCACCCGGGCGTGCGAGCACGGCCACCCGCGTCCCCGCGGCGCGGGCCCCGGGTGCACCCGCTCAGTCCCGCGGGGACAGGTCCCCCGAGGGCGTCTCGGCCACGACGACGCCCGCGAGGTCCCTGAGTTCCTCGGCCAGCACCACGAGCAGGTCGTCCAGCGCGACGATCCCCACGAGGTCGCCCGCGTCGTCGACGACCGGGAGCCGCCGGACCGCCGCCCGCGCCATCAGCCCGGTCGTCTCGAGGACACTCGCCCCCTCGTGGACTGTCTCCGGGTCGGCGGTCATGACCTCCGCGGCGGTCACCTCCCGCGGGTCGTGCCGCGGCTCCAGAACCCCCATCACGAGGTCGCGGTCGGTGACGACCCCCACCGGCCGGTTTCCCTCCGCCACGACGGCACACCCGAGGCTATGCTCCCCCAGCAGCGTCGTCAGTTCGTCGGCCGACTGGTCGGGCCGTATCGTGACCACGTCCCGCTGTGCGAAGTCGATCACTGTCATTCGTTATCACACGTACGTCGGAGGTCGAAGGGGTATAAGTTGTGCCACCGGCGGGTCCGGAGCGGTTCACCCGCCGAACAGCCGGTCGAACGCAGCGGTACTGTCGTCGGTCCCGGCGACGATGACCTCGTCGTCCTCCCGGAACTCGAAGGCCGCGGGGTCGAAGTCGGTGACCGTCTCGCCCTCCCTGACGACGGCCACGACCGTGCTCCCGGTTCGCGACCGGACCTCGGCGTCCACGACCGTCGTCCCGACCAGCCCTCCCGCAGGACGCCGGACCACGCGGATCCGCTTGCTGAAGGAGAGCACGTCCTCGTCCTCGAAGACCGTCGAGACGAGCATCCGCCCGCTCGTGGTGGCCAGCGACTGGACGTAGTCCGCGCCCGCCCGGGAGAGCTTCTGGACGTTCGCCTCCTCGTTCGCCCGCACGACGACCTGCACGTCCGGGTTCAGCTCCTTGGCGATCAGCGTCGACAGCGTCGCGGCGGTGTCGTCGGCCACCATCAGCAACAGCGCCGAGGCGTCCTCGACCCCGGCCGCGGCGAGCACGTCCGGGTCGCGGGCGTCCCCGACGACGTCGACGCCCGGTTTGTCCACTTTGTCGAGGACGGTCACCGTCGAACTGGTCCCGGAGAGCGCCTCGCGGGCGGCCTGCCCGGAGTCGCCGTGGCCGGCGACGACCACCTGCTGTGGCGAGAGGGGCCGGACCGTCGAGGCCGTCGCCTCGCGCAGCTCCGCCAGCTGGTCGGGGTCGCCGGCCGCCAGCAGCCGCGTTCCCGCGTCGAGGTCGGTGTCGGGGTCGACCGGCGTCTCGAACTCGCTGCCGACCCACGCCCCGAGGACGGTCACCCCGAACCGCTCGCGGAGCCCCGCGTCCCCGAAGCTGTGCCGGCAGAGCTCGCTGCCCGCCTCGACGGTGAGCTCGACGAGCTCGAAGTCGTCGCCGATGGCGACCCCCTCGTC
>JAZKSZ010000215.1:0-3303 GCA_036625795.1 Haloarculaceae archaeon | reverse complement strand
ACACCATCGAGCGCTACGCCGACATCGCCGCCAACTCCGAGGCCGTCTTCGTGAAAGGGGCGCTCGGCGTCTTCGAGGACGAGCGGTTCAGCGACGGTACCGTCCGCGTCCTCGAGGCCATCGCCCAGTGTGACTGCTTCTCGGTCGTCGGCGGCGGGGACACCTCCCGCGCCATCGAGCTGTACGGGATGGACGAGGCCGACTTCTCGCACGTCTCCATCGCCGGCGGCGCCTACATCAACGCGCTGACCGGCGAGCCGCTGGCGGGCGTCGAGGCGCTCCGGCAGGTCGACGACGAACCGGACGGGCGGGCGTAGGCCGAGCGCGGACAGGCCGAAACTCCCGGATGCCGCCGGGACCGAAACCCTCTGGTCGCTCCCGGCCGTCCGCCCCGATATGTCCACGACTGTCGAGACACCGGCCGCCGACGAGACCTGTGCGTACTGTGGCTCCCGGATCTTCGACCACGACCCGGTCTGCGTGCGCGACTGCACCGCCGACTGCGGGGCGCCGACGTACTTCTGTAACTACGCCTGCCTGTCGACACACATCGATGAAGAGGGGCTGACGGCCGGGGACGCCTGCGAGTGGTCGCCGGACTGAGGGAGTCGTTCCCGAAACGGTGGTCAGTCGTCGGCGGCCGCCGGCGGTGCCGTCCCGGGAACCATCCCTTCGCTGATCCCCATCGCGTCGTCCGTTCTGGTCGTGCTCTCCTCGCGGTCGGCCGCGCCCAGCACGGCCCGGATCGCATCGACGTTCTCGGGCACGACGTCCGACTCCTGGTGGATCGCCTGGAAGAGGTACAGGTCCTGTCCCTCCATGCTGACCGACTCCCCCCAGATGCAGTTCTCCCAGATGTCCGCGCGCGGCCGCCCGCGGTCCTGGGCGAACTCCTTGAGTTTGCCCGCGCCGTCGATATCCAGCCACTCCGGGATGACGAAGGTGCGGGACTCGCCCTCGAGCAGGTCTCTGACTTCGTCCGCGTCGGGCTCGGTCTCGAGAGTGACGTTGATGCTGTGGGTGTGCATCAGCGTCGCGGGCACCTTCAGCCCCAGCGTGTCGATGGCGAGGTCCGGGAAGATGGTGTTGACGTCCGGGCCGTGATGGGAGGGCAGCGTGACGGGGTTGGGGAGGATGTCGTTGATCGGTCCCCGGCCGGACTGGGCGGGGTCGCCACCCCGGCGAACGAGGGTCGCGCGGACCTTCTCGATGCCGTATTCCTCCTGGAGCGGGGCGACCAGCCGCGAGAGCCCGGTCGTGTTACAGGAGACGACGCGCACCAGACCCAGCCCCTCGACCTCGCCGTAGTTGGCGCGGGCGTTGAAGCTGGCGTCGACAGCGTCGGCGGCCTCCCCGCCCTGCAGGAGCGCGGGGGTGTCGTGTGCGCGGTACATCTCGGCGTTGTCCTCGCCGACCCCGGAGGGGCAGGCGTCGACGACGACGTCGCTGGCCGCGACGAGTTCCTCGACGTCGCCAGCCAAGTCGATGCCGGCCTCCCCGAACAGCGGCTTGCGCTCCTCGATAGCCGCGTAGAGGGCAAATCCCTTCTCGACGGCAGTCTGTGCCTCGAAGTTCGGCCGGGTCTTGGCGACGCCGACGACCTCCATGTCCGGCTGCTGGCGGACGGCGTCGGCGACGCGCTTGCCGATGGTCCCGTACCCGTTGATGCCCACGCGGATCATTGGTCGGACGTTCGATAGCTCGGACAATAGGGGTTGTGGTCGCGCGCCCACGGCACGGGACGGGGCCTGGTCCGCCCGTCCCCCGGCGGGGTCGGCCCGGTCGTGGACCTTTCGCGAAACGGAGCGATCGTTTGGTACGGCGCGAAAAGTAGCTGCCGACAGACAATCTTAACATCGCGAGGGGCCAAGCGGAGACAGATGACTAAGACAAACCAGGAGTGGTGGCCGGAGCTGCTGGACCTGGAGCCGCTGGACCAGAACGCCCGCAGCGCCGGACCGATGGCCGAGGACTTCGACTACGCTGAGGCGTTCGAGTCCCTCGACCTCGAGGAGGTCAAACAGGACCTCGAGGACCTCATGACGGACTCCCAGGAGTGGTGGCCGGCCGACTACGGCCACTACGGGCCGCTGTTCATCCGGATGGCGTGGCACAGCGCCGGGACCTACCGCACCACCGACGGCCGCGGGGGGGCCGCCGGCGGCACCCAGCGGTTCGAGCCGCTGGGCAGCTGGCCGGACAACGCCAACCTCGACAAGGCCCGTCGGCTGCTCTGGCCGGTCAAACAGAAGTACGGCAAGAACCTGTCGTGGGCCGACCTCATCGTCCTCGCCGGCAACGTCGCCATGGAGTCGATGGGCTTCGAGACGTTCGGCTTCGCCGGCGGGCGCGAGGACGCGTTCGAACCCGACGCGAGCGCCGACTGGGGGCCCGAAGAGGAGATGGAGTCCTGGGACCGGTTCGACGAGGGCGACGACCTCATGGACCACCTCGGCGCGACCGTCATGGGGCTCATCTACGTCAACCCCGAGGGGCCGGAGGGCCAACCCGACCCCGAGTGGTCGGCCGAGCGGATCCGGACGTCCTTCGACCGCATGGCGATGAACGACCGCGAGACGGCCGCCCTCATCGCCGGCGGGCACACCTTCGGGAAAGTTCACGGCGCCGACGACCCCGACGAGCACGTCGGTCCCGAGCCGGCGGCCGCCCCCATCGAGGACATGGGCCTGGGCTGGGAGAGCGACTACGGCTCGGGCAAGGGCGACGACACCATCACCAGCGGCATCGAGGGTCCCTGGAACTCCACCCCGACGATGTGGGACACCTCCTACCTCGACAACCTGCTCAACCACGAGTGGGAACCGGAGAAGGGGCCCGGCGGCGCCTGGCAGTGGCGCCCCGTCGACGAGGACGCGGTCGACGCCGCGCCGGCCGCCCACGACCCCGAGGGCGAGCAGACGCCGATGATGCTCACGACCGACATCGCCCTCAAGCGGGACCCGGACTACCGGGAGGTCATCGAGGAGTTCCAGGGCAACCCGATGGCGTTCATGGACGCCTTCGCGAAGGCCTGGTACAAGCTGATCCACCGGGACATGGGTCCGCCCGAGCGGTTCCTCGGCCCCGAGGTGCCCGAGGAGACGATGATCTGGCAGGACCCGCTCCCCGACCGCGACTTCGCCCCCATCGGCGAGGAGGAGGCCGAGCTGCTGAAGGAGGAACTGCTCGACTCGGAGCTCTCCCGCACCCAGCTCGTCAAGACCGCCTGGGCGGCGGCCTCGACCTATCGCGACAGCGACAAGCGCGGCGGCGCCAACGGCGCACGCATCCGCCTGGAGCCCC
>JAZKSZ010000013.1:0-19366 GCA_036625795.1 Haloarculaceae archaeon | reverse complement strand
GGTGGAAGTCCTCGGGCTCCAGCTCCGCCATCTCGCCCGCGACGTTCTCGACCATGCCCGCCGTTTGCGGTCGATTCGTATAAGCGCGGCGCGTGGCTGGTTCCCGCACCGATAAACGGCATGTCGCGATACAGAATCAGCGGGCGGCGGTGTCGCCGCGGCCGGCGGCGGCTTCCGGTCGGCCGCGTATCGCAGTTGGTATGTCGCTCAGTGTTCTGCGGTAGCATACGATGGGACACGTAAGCGTGATCGGCGTCGGAAACATGGGCGGAGCGTTCGTGACCGGACTGGCAAGCGCCGGCCAGTACACCGTGACGGCGGTGGACGCGGACCCGGAGGCGCTGGCGGCAGTCGAGTCGACGGCCGAGGAGACGACGACCGACCTCGCAGCGGCCCGGGAGGCGGACCTGGTGGTGCTGGCGGTCAAGCCGAGCGTAGTCGACGCGGTCCTCGAGGACCTGGACCTCCGGTCGGAGCAGACGCTGCTCACCTTCGCGGCCGGGGTCGCCCGCGAGTACGTCGCAGCCCGGACCGACGCGACCGTCGTCCGTGTGATGCCCAACCTGGCGGCGAAGACCGGCCACATGGCGGCCGCCGTCGCGGGGCCGGTGACCGACGAGGTCCGGGCGCTGCTGGATGCCGTCGGCGAGTTCGTCGAGGTCGAGGAGTCACTGATGGATACGGCCACCGCGGTCAACGGCTCCGGGCCAGCGTTCGTCTTCTACCTGGTCGAGGCGATGAAGCAGGCAGGGATCGACGGGGGACTCGACCCCGAGGAGGCCGAGCTGCTCGCAGCCCAGACGTTCCGCGGGGCCGCGGAGACAGTGCTCCGGGACGAGCGGTCGGTCGACGAGCTGATCGACGCGGTCTGCTCGCCCAACGGGACCACCATCGAGGGGATGGAGCTGCTGTGGGACAGCGACGTCCAGACCGAGTTCGCGGCCGCGGTCGAGGCCGCGGCCCGTCGCTCGCGGGAACTCGCAGTGGAGTTCGAGGATGAGTGAGGGAGCCACAGCGGTCGAATCGGTGCCCGAGGCGGTCGAGACCGCCGCCCGCGAGCGGGCGGCCGCCGCCGGGCGGGTGGTGGTCAAGGCCGGCACGAACTCGCTGACCGACGACGACTCCCGGCTCGACAGGGTGAAACTCGACAAGCTTGTCACCGACGTGATGGCCCTGCGCGAGCGCGGCATGGAGGTCCTGCTGGTCTCCTCGGGCGCGGTCGGGGCGGGCCGGGGGCGGATCGACGAGCCGACCGACTCGGTGGTCGCCAGCCAGGCACTGTCGACGGTCGGACAGAGCGACCTGATGGCCGGCTACACCGACAGCTTCGGCCGGTACGACCAGAAGGTCGCACAGATGTTGCTGACGGAGGACGACCTGGAGGACCCCGAACGGTTCCAGAACGTCCGCAGAACGGTCGAGACGCTGTTCGAGTGGGGCGTGGTCCCGGTCGTCAACGAGAACGACGCCGTCGCGACCGAGGAGATACAGATCGGCGACAACGACATGCTCTCGGCCTCGGTCGCCATCGGCGTCGACGCCGACCTGCTGGTGATCCTCACCGACGTCGGGGGCATCTACACCAGCAACCCGAAGGAGGACCCGGACGCGGAGCTGATCACCGCCGTCGGCGACAACTACGGGTCGGTCCAGCAGGCGATCGGCACGAGTACCGACGCCGAGTTCGGCGGCATCCACACGAAGGTGGAGGGAGCCAGAGACGTCAGCCAGAGCGGCGTGCCGGCCGTGATCGCCAGCTCTCAGGAGCGGGACGTGCTGGACCGGATCGTTGCGTCCAAGCCCGTCGGGACGGTATTCGTCCCCAAGGAGAGTGAGAACGATGGATGACCACGATACCGAGGCACAGGTCGACGCGGCCCAGCAGGCGGCACTCCGGCTGGCAAACGTCGACGAAACGGCTCGCAACGAGGCGCTCCAGGCGGTCGCCGACGCGCTCCGGGCCAACGAGGCGGCGGTCCTGGCGGCCAACGAGGCGGACGTCACCGAGGCAGAGACGTTGCTCGCGGAAGGCGAGTACACCCAGGCGCTGGTCGACCGGCTGAAACTCGACGCCGGGAAGCTCGAGGGGATCGCGGAGATGGTCGAGAGCGTCGCCGACCAGGCCGACCCGCTCGACCGCACCCTCACGGCCCGCCGGCTGGACGACGGGCTCGAGCTCTACCGGGTCTCGGTTCCCATCGGCGTCGTCGGGACCATCTTCGAGTCCCGCCCGGACGCGCTGGTCCAGATCGCCGCGCTCGCGCTGAAGTCGGGCAACGCGGTCATCCTCAAGGGCGGCAGCGAGGCCAGCGAGACAAATCGGGAGCTCTACCGGACCGTCGTCGACGCAGTCGCGACGGTCGACGCCATCCCAGAGGGGTGGGCACAGCTCATCGAGGCCCACGAGGCCGTCGACAGGGTGCTCGAGATGGACGACGCCGTCGACCTGGTGATGCCCCGTGGCTCCTCGGAGTTTGTCAGCTACGTCCAGGACAACACCCAGATCCCGGTGCTGGGCCACACCGAGGGGGTCTGTCACGTCTACGTCGACGAGGCCGCCGACCTCGAGCTGGCCAGCGACGTGGCCGTCGACGCGAAGGTCCAGTACCCGGCGGTCTGCAACGCCGTCGAGACCCTGCTGGTCCACGAGGCCGTCGCCGAGGAGTTCCTTCCCGTGGTCGTCGACCGCTACGAGACGGCGGGGGTCACCCTCCGGGGGGACGCGGCGACCCGCGAGGTCGTCGACGTCGACCCCGTCACCGACGACGACTGGGCGACCGAGTACGGCGACCTCGAACTCGCCATCGGTGTCGTCGGCGACGTCTACGAGGCCATCGACCACGTCAACACCTACGGCTCGAAGCACACCGAGTCGGTCCTGACGGAGGACAGCGAGCACGCCCGGGCGTTCATGCAGGGGGTCGACGCGGCGAGCGTCTTCCACAACGCCTCGACGCGGTTCGCCGACGGCTACCGGTACGGGCTGGGTGCCGAGGTCGGCATCTCGACCGGCAAGGTCCACGCCCGCGGTCCGGTCGGCCTGGAGGGGCTAACCACCGACAAGTACTATCTCGAGGGCGACGGGCAGTGTGTGGCGACCTACGCCGGCGCCGACGCCCGCGAGTTCCGCCACGAGGAGTTCGACGGCGAGTGGGTGCCCGGCCGGCTCCAGCGGGACCGGTAGCGCGCCGGGCAACCCCGCGACAGCTTTGCGAGTATTGGACAGCGATAACAACGTTTTACGCACAGCGGGCCGGAGTGTGAGAGTGTCGTCCGGCACACGGACACAGAGACAGCAGCCGGGTATCGGCGGGGTCTCGCGGCCAGGAAGGCGGCACCGGTGGCGACCGAGACGGCGACGAGCCCGACGCCGGGCAGAGGCGCCGGCAGCGCTTCCGGGGCCCAACTGGAACCGGCGCGACGGCCGTGGAGCTGTCACGGGCTACAAAAAACCGGTGCCCGTCACCTGACGGCCGGCTGCCGGGCGTAGCCGCCCGGCGGCGGCACGTCGTCGCCGGGAGTCGTGATACCACCTCAGGTGTAGGAGTCGACCAGCGAGCGGAGTTGGTCCTCGGACTGGACGCCGACGACCTCCTCGACCTGCTCGCCGCCGGCGAACAGCACGAGCGTGGGGACGCCGCGGACGCCGAAGGCGGCCGCGAGTTGCTGGTTGGCGTCGACGTCGACCTTCGCGACGGCTGCGTCGGTCTCGGCGGCGATCGACTCGACGATCGGTTCGAGCATCTTGCAGGGGCCACACCAGTCGGCGTAGAAATCCGCCAGCACGACGTCGTGGTCGCCGACGGTCGCCTCAAGCTCGGTCTGCCCGTCGATGTAGAGCGGTTCGTCCGGGGCGGTCGCCCCCTCGGTGTTGGTTGTCATCACCAGTGGTACGGCCTGCCGGCTGATAAGTATTGTGTAAATAGTGTGCAATACTCTCCGAGGCGGAGACGGACCACCGGGGATCCTATGCGGACAAGGGAGCGAGGCAGTCGGAGAGAAGGAGCCGGGCGAGAGGGGAGCTCAGCTCTCGGCGGGCGGGGCGGAGCGCTCGCGCTGTCCGTACTTGCTCTCGAACTCCTGGATCAGCTGGCCCATCTTGGCGTACCAGTCGTTGAGCAGCCGCTGCATGTCGTCGGCGATCTTCGAGGGGTCGGTGGGCCGGTAGACGTGGTAGTAGCCGCCCTGGTCGTAGTTGACCTGTTCCTTCTGGATGAATCCGGCCTGGAGCAGGCGCTGGATGGCCCGGTAGGCGGTCGAGCGCTCGCGGTCGACCCGCTCGGCGACCTCGTCGACGGTCAGCGGCTCGTCGGCCTCCACGAGCACCTCGAAGCAGTCCCTGTCGAGCTGTTTGAGCCCGTGGAAACACTCGAGCAGTCCCTCACAGACCATGTCCCGCTGGAGTTGCTCTGACATCGAATCCGGCATTGGCCGTTCGTACGGCGGCAGCAGTTAAAAGACTTGTGCGAATATCGCACAACCACACGCACGCGCTGGCCGACCACACGCACGAGCCAGCCGGTCAGTCCGGAGCCCGTGTCGGCGTGGTGGTCTCCGCCCGCAGCTCGCGGACGGAGCTGACGACGACGGCCCCGGAAACCAGCGCGGCCGCCCCGAGGATGATCACGAGCGAGACGACCTGGAGGACGGGCGCGTCGATGAGTCCCCCGACCTCGCGGACGGCGACGGCCACCGCCCCGAGCAGCAGCATCACGCCGAAGTACACCTTGATTTCGTCCTCGTCGACGATGCTCGTCGCGGCGGCGCCGAGGCGAGCACCGAGCGCGCTCCCGGCCAGCAGCGGGACGACGATAGTGAGGTCGACCGCGCCGTCGATAGCGTACAGGAAGCTCCCGATCCCGCCGGAGAAGACGATCTCGAAGAGGTCGGTCCCGACCGCGATGGGGACGGGCACGCCAACGAGGTAAAAGAGCGCGGGCATGCGGATGAACCCGCCGCCGACCCCGAGAAAGCCCGAGAGCAGCCCGGTCGCGAACGCGACCCCGAGGATCATCCACAGGGAGACGGTGACGCCACCACGGAGGGAGACCATGGGCGGGACCCGGTAGGACTGGATCGTCTTCGCGATGTCGGGAATGTCGTCGGCCTCGGCCTCCGCGTCGGCGTCGTGGCCGATACCGCCACCGGCGCCCCGTACCGCGGTGTAGGTGATGAACGCCCCGATGCCGCCGAGCAGGCCGATGTAGACGACGCTGACGACGGAGTTCGCGAGCCCGAGCCCCTCGAGCCAGTGGAGCCCGACCTTCCCGACCTCGATCCCGGCAGTCGTCCCCGCGATCATGAGTATCCCGAGCTTATAGTCGACCTGGCCCAGGTCCCGGTGTTTGAGCGTCGCGATCACCGACGTGGCGAACACGAAGGCGAGCCCGGAGGCGACCGCGACGGTCGTGTCGTAGCCCATCACGATCAGCGCGGGCGTGACCAGGAACGACCCGCCCATCCCGAAGAAGCCGAAGAGGAGGCCGATCAGCACGCCGAAGCCGGCAAACATAGCCAGCAACCACACCGCGACGCCGAGGACCTCCATGGTCAGTTGCCCCGTAGTGCGTCGACCAGCGCGGGGCCGAGGAACCGCTCCAGGAGCCCGTACCCGACGTACAGGAGCACCGCCTCGGCCAGGACGACACCGATGACGAGGACTGCCCCCTCGACACCGGTCGCGTTCTCAAGCCCGAACACCGGTCGACACCCCCTTCGATATTGTATCGTTCATGGGTTTCTGCTCACGACTGGGTAGTCCGGTGTACTGTTTAACGGTTTTGGATCTACTAAACAATATTACTGCAGCGGATGCGATGGCTAACCGACGGAGATATCTCCGTACGTTACGCGAATATACGGGGCCAGGGGCGACCCCGTCGAGACGGGGTTCGAGCGGGGTCGTGCCGCTCGCGCGCGCCCCGCTGTCTCCCCCAGGCGGTCGGCCGAGCAGCCAGCCCCACCACCGGGTGCGCAGACGCACGACTGTCGGACAGGATGGGCCGCATCGCGACGGGTCGCTGGCGTATTGTATTGTATGATAGAAACAATATTTATGTCCGGGAGACGAACACCCACGCATGAGAGCAGTCTACACGACGGACCTCTCGGCGGCCAGCGAGGCGACGATCGAGAACGAGACCTGTCTGGAGTGTCTCAGTCGGGTCGGCGTGACGACGGTCCACCTGGTGACGGTCGTCCCCTCGAACGTCCACGCCGGGATGCCGGGGATGGGGCTCGAAGAGCGCCGGCGGCAGGGGCTCGACCGCTACCGGCGGGTGATGGAGTCGGCGGGTTTCGAGGTCGAGACCCACGTCGTGCGCGGGACCCCACACCGCCGGATCAACGGGGTTGCAGGTGCAGTCCACGCCGATATGACCATCGTCGGCTCGCGGGGGCAGAGCCCGCTGCAGAACCGCGTGATCGGGTCGACGGCCCGCAACCTCGCACGGACGACCGTCACCCCGCTGCTCGTGAACCGGGTCGAGCGCGGCGAGGAGGAACCCGAGATGCTCCGCGAGCACCTGTTCCAGCGGATCCTGTACGCGACCGACTTCTCGGAGAACGCGCGGCGGGCCTTCGACGCGTTCTCGTATCTCCGGCACGCCACCGAGGAGGCGACGCTGGTCCACGTCGAGTCGCCAAAGGAACCCGCGGCTGAGAACCCCGAGAGACGGCTCGCGGACCTCGCCGAGACCCTGGAGGGGTGGGACATCGACACCCGGACCGAGGTCCGGCAGGGGAGCCCCACCGAGGAGATCCTCGCGGTCGAGGAGGCGGTCAGGCCCACGACGACGCTGGTCGGGTCACGGGGGCAGAGCCGGCTCCGGCGGCTGATGCTCGGGAGCGTCTCCGAGGACCTGGTCGCCCGAGCGCGGGGCAACGTCTACCTGGTCCCGCCCCCGCGGACGGCCTAGCCGAGCATCGGGGAGAACGCCACCAGCCCGTAGCCCAGCCCGAAGGCCAGGGCGAACGACCCCGCCCAGGCACCGACCGTCATCGATATTTTCCGCGCGCTGACCGCACTGCTGCCGCCGACTGCGGCGCCGCTGCCGATGATCGCTGAGACCACGATCTCGTTGAACGAGACCGGGACGCCGAGCAGCACCGCGAGCTGTGCGAGCAGAAAAGACGGGACCAGTGCGGCGATAGAGCGGCGTGGGCCGAGCGAGGAGTAGTCCCGGGCCAGCGCCTTGATCATCCGCGGGGCACCGGTCCAGGAGCCGACCAGCATGCCGGCCCCGCCGCCCACGAGGATGGCCGCGGGGGTGACGAGGCCCACGTCGTCGAGCAGGGGGAGCAGGGGGCCGACCGCGAGCCCGACCTGGCTCCCGCCCGCGGAGAAGGCCACGAGCGAGCCGAGCGCCAGGAGCACGCGCCGGAGCCCGCCGGCCTCGTCCCGGCTGACGTCCCAGCGGACGAGCGCCGCGACCGCCAGCGCAACCCCCAGGGTGACGGCGGCAGGGACGACCGCGCTCCCGGGCGCGAGCCACCGCTGGGTGAGGCCGGCGACCGACCCCGGCGTCCCGCCGGGCCCGAGCCCGGCGAAGCCGACGTTGGCGAGGACGGCCCCGACCAGCCCCGCGAGAGCCGGGATACACACCCGCTCGGGGGCGTCCTCCCGCGGGAGGACGCTGGCGATACCGTAGGCGAGCCCGCCGCCGACGACCGGCGTCAGGAGCCAGACGGCCCCGACCTGCCGGTACGTCCCCCAGACCGGCGTCCCCCCGAGCGCCAGCCCAACGCCGACGACGGCGCCGGTGACGGTGAAGGCGGTCGCGATGGGGTAGCCGGTGTGAATGCCGACGGCCATGAGTCCGGCGCCGATGAGCAACACGGCGATCACGCCGGTCGCCGGAAGCGTGACGCCCCCGACGAGCCCCTGGCCGACGGTCTCCGAGACGTTCGCACCCTGGACGACTGCGCCCAGGAAGCCGAAGACGCCGACGACGAAGGCCGCCCGCATCGTCGAGACCGCGTTGGCACCGACCGCGGGTGCGAAGGGGGTGGCGCCGCTGGAGCCGGCACCGATCACCCACGCCATAAAGAGGCTCGCGAGGCCGGCGGTCAGAAACAGGGCGAGAAGGGAAGGGTCCATGAGGGGAGTGAGCGGTCAGTCGGCGCTCGTGGCCGCCGGGTCGGCGTCGGCCGTCCGGCTCCGCCAGTAGCCCTGGAGGTAGGCGCCGATGAACATGCCCGCGAGCGCCCAGAGGATGGTGACGTTGCCGACCCCGAGGCTGGCGTAGGCGGCGCCGGGGCAGATCCCCGACAGCCCCCAGCCGACGCCGAAGATGGCGCCCCCGACCAGCACGTTCCGGTCGAAGGACTTGAGCCGGCGCTCGAAGCCGTCGCCGGTCAGCGGCGCGCGGTCGAGTAGCCGTGGCGCCACGAAGAACGCCACCCCGGACACCGCGGCGCCACCGAACATCACGAAGACCAGCCCCAAGTCCTCGAACTGGAGGAAGTTCAACACGACCTCCGGGCGGGCCATGTGGCTGTACGCGAGGCCGAAGCCGAAGACGAGCCCGCCGACCAGGACCAGTGGCATGAACAGCGGGTGCCGCCCCCCGCCGTCGCGTGCGCCGGCCATCAGGGGCTCACCCCGAGAGCGGCGACCAGCTGGGCGGTCAGGATGGCGATCAGCAGGAAGGTGACGACGCCGGCGAGCGAGGTCTTCGAGGCCGAGCCGACGCCACAGACCCCGTGGCCGGAGGTACACCCCTTCCCGACGCGGGTGCCGACGCCGACGAAGACGCCGCCGACCAGCAGCCGCCAGGGCTGGACGTCGGTCAGCCACGCGCCGCCCTGAAAGGCGAGGGCGTAGACGCCGGCGCCCAGGACGATCCCGAGGGTGAACACGACCCGCCAGTCCCGGGAGCGGACGTACTGCTGGAACCGGGCCCGCCCGGAGACGTAGGACAATGTCGACTCGAGGAACGTGCTCGCGCCGGCGGAGATGCCGGTCCCGAGGTAGATGACGGTCACGCCGAGCCCGACGAGCAGGCCGCCAACGGCGTAGCGGGCGATCCCGTTGGGGAACAGCTCGGCGGCCACCTGGAGTGGGAGTGGGTCGGGCATCGGGGCTCAGTCCCCGGCCAGCGATTCCTGGCTCGCGGCGCAGTTGTTCGGCCCCAACTCGAGGGTGAAAGCCTTCTCGTCGTCGACCGACTCCTGGCCGAGGTTCGTGGCGATGATCTCCTCGTAGTTGGCCGGCCGCGGGGGCATATCCGCGAGCACAGTCTCGACGAAGTCCTCCTCGTCGGCAGTGAGTGCCGGCATCGCCTTCACCAGGTCGCCCAGCGGCGCCGTGTAGGTGCCGTCGGGGGCGGGCTCGGCGGCGTCGCTGTAGTGGGCCCCGCCGACCAGCGTGTCGTCGGGCAGCGTGAGGATCCGCTCCTGGATGGTCTCGTAGAGCTGGCGGGCGGCGTCGGGGGCGCCCTCGTCGCCCTCCTCGAGGTCGGGCCGGGCGACGCTCTCGACGAACAGCCCGTCGCCGGTGGCGAGGAAGCTCCCGTCGAGGAGGTAGGACGTCATCCCGGTGGTGTGGCCGGGGGTGTGGACCGTCTCGACGGTCGCGTCCCCGACGGCGAAGGTGTCGCCGTCCGCGGCGGTCGTCAGCTCGTCGGCGTAGGTGACGCCGCGGTCGACGGCCGCCGCGGGGATGACCCCCTCCACGCCCGCGGCGTCGAGCTCCCGGACGCCCGAGACGTGGTCGGCGTGGATGTGGGTGTCGAGCGCGTAGACGAGGTCGACGCCCAGGTCGGCGGCGTCGGCGAGGTAGCGGTCGGTAAAGGCCCGGAGCGGGTCGACCACCGCGGCCTCGCCGCCGTCGTACAGCAGGTAGCCGAGACAGCCCGAGGAGGGGCGCTGGTACTGCAGGAGCGTCCCCCTGCCCTCGTAGCCGGTGACCTCGACGGCGTCGTAGATGCTGGCCCAGCCGTTCATCCCCTCCGCGAGGTGTTCGACGTCGTACCCGCGCTCGACGAGCCGGCCCGCGACGTACTCGCTGGCGCCGCCTTTCGCACAGACGACAGTGACGGTGCGGTCCGCGGGGACCTGCTCGAGGACCCCGTCGTCGATCTCCTCGTCGAGGAACTCGAAGTACGGGACGTTGACCGACTCGACGGATCCGCCCTCGATGTGCCACTCCCCGTACTCGGAGGTCATTCGGGTGTCGAGCAGGAACACGTCCCCGCCGTCGTCGATGCGGTCCCGGAGCGCCTCCGGGTCGACCGTGTCGACCGGGACGTCCGGCGTCGGAAAGTCGTCAGCGTCCATGTATACACCCGCAAGTATCGGGCTCGACCACTAAAGAGTTTGCATAGTAATTCAGTTTTTACGCAAGATAATTGGCCAGCGCGAGTGAAAGCTTCACGGAGTGACGGACAGACGCCCGCGTTCAACCGTGTCGAGGCCAGCTCGGGGCGGCGATAGTCGTTCGTATCACATCCACGGACCAACATTCTTTTAACCGGGGCAATTGTATTGTGCGCTGACTCCAAGACAAAGCAACGGAGTAGCACAACAATGAGTGTAGAATTCGACATCGCGGAGACGCTCGACGTGAAGGGTGCATCGTGTCCCATGCCAGTGGTGAAGACGAAGGCCGCCACCGACGACCTCGACGGGGGAGACGTCCTGGAGGTGCTCGCGACCGACCCCGGCAGCATGAGCGACATCGACGGCTGGGCGTCCGGCACGGAGGGCGTGGAGCTGCTCGACCAGGTGGAGGGCGAGGACGTCTACAGACACTACGTGCGCAAGACGGAGTGACGATGAGTACCGACACCGAGCCGGAGGCCGATACCGACCCCGACGCCACCCCGGAGGAGGCTCCTTCCCGGGCGGAACTCGCCGCGCGGGTCGAAGAGCTCGAAGAGCAACTCGCGGCGGCCACCGCCGAGGACGACACGAAGAAGATGGCGATCATCGCCACGAAGGGGACGCTCGACATGGCCTACCCGCCGCTGATCCTCGCCAGCACCGCCGCCGCCTTCGGCTACGAGGTAACCGTCTTCCACACCTTCTGGGGGCTGGACATCCTTCACGAGGAGCACTCGAAAGACCTCAAGCTGAGTTCGGTCGGGAACCCGAACATGCCCGTCCCGAACGTCGTCGGCGCGCTCCCCGGGATGGACCGGGTCACCACGAGGATGATGGAGCGGCGCATCGACGACAACGACACCGCGACCATCGGGGAACTGATAGAGACGTCCTTGGAGATGGGCGTGGAGTTCCAGGCCTGCCAGATGACCATCGACCTGATGGACTACGACGAGGAGGACTTCTTCGACGGCGTCACCACCGGCGTCGGCGCGGCCACTGCGGTCCAGGACATGGCCGAGGCCGACATCCAGCTACTCGTCTGAGCCGCCACTATCGGTTCACGCGGTGACAGTCGGCGCTCGTTCGGTGACCGGGGAGCCGCGAGTCGTCAGTCCGCGTGCCCGTCCCCGTCCCCGTGCCCGTCGGCAGTCCGTGCCTGCCCGACCGCCCCCGCGACCGCGAGCAGGTAGCCCAGCCCGTACTGGACATCGGGGTCCCGCGACTTTTTGAGCAGGCCGAGGGCGCCGACCCGTTCGGGGGGCTCACGCTCGGCGGCGCCGAGGCCCTCGAGCACCCTCTCCAGACCCGCGCGGGTGTCCTCGTCGGCGGCGGTGTCGGCGAGTTCGCCGACCGAACTCCCGGTGGCGGCCAGCGACCGGACCATCTCGTCGTCCAGCGCGGCGGTCGCGAGCGACAGGACCTCGGCGGCCTCGGTCAGCTCCGCCAGCGTGCCGCTCCGCTGCAGGACCAGCAGCGTCTCGAGGGCTTCCTGTAGCTCCGCGCCGTTCGCGCCGACGGTCTCGGCCAGCCCGACGGTCTCCTCGGTGGCGAGCCCGTCCGCGGACTCGGCGAGCGTAGCGGTCGTCCCGGCGAGTTCGCGGACCATCTCGTCGTCCAGCGCGCTCTCGCCCAGTGCGAGCACGTCGAGCAGCTCGTTGACCGCGTCGAGCCGGCGGACGAACGCGGCGACGGCCTCGGGATTCTCGGCGATGGCCGCCTCCAGGTCCCCGTCGACGCCGGTCCCCTCCAGCGCGGCGCCACTCCCGTCACGGTCGCTCATCTCAGAGCAACCCCCGGGCGGTGAGCCAGTAGGACTCGTTGTAGGCGAGCTTCGACCAGTGGAGCTTCTGGGAGGGCGGTGCCGGCGACGGGGGGTTCTCGTAGTCGAACTCCACGAAGGAGGCGTCGTCCATCCCGGTCTCGATGAAACACAGCGTCTTCCCGTCGTAGGTGGCCGTTGCCGGCCGCCCCCGGAGCTCGCTGGCGAGGCGTTGCCCGACCACGCCGGCCTGGTAGTGGGCGACACTCCCGGCGTTCGGGACGCCCGTGTCGGCGGTGTCCCCCAGCGCGTAGACGTGCTCGGCGCGCTCGGCCTCGAGGGTGTGCTTGTCGACCTCGACCCAGCCGTCGTTGCCCAGCCCCGCCTCGGCGACGAAGTCGGCGCCGGCGTGGGGCGGGATCCCGACCAGGAGGTCGTACTCGAGGTCGGTCCCCTCCATCGAGGTGACCGTCCGCGCCTCGGGGTCGACCGTCTCGGCGTTGAAGAAAGTCTCGACCGCGATGTCGCGGTCGTCCATCAGCGGGCGGGCCCACTCGGCGATGTGGGGGTTGCCGTGGACGCGCTGGATCGGGTAGGTGTAGGTGATATCGACGTCCTCGCGGAGCCCGCGCTCGCGGAACCAGTCGTCGGCCATGAACACGAACTCGAGCGGCGCCGCCGGGCACATGTGGGGCGTGCCGATGACGCTCAACACGAGGTGGCCCTCGGTGAACGAAAGCAGCTCCTCGCGGAGGGCACTGGCGCCGGACTCGCTGTAGTAGTTGTGCCCCCCCTCGACGAGCCCGGGGATCCGGTCGGGGGCGAGCGTCGACCCGGTCGCGAGCACGAGGTGGTCGTAGGACTCCGGGGAGCCGTCACGGTAGTGTAGGCGCTGGGCGTCGGTGTCCAGCGCCGTCACCCGGTCGACCCGGAGGTCGACGGCGTCGTCGACCAGCTCGGAGAGCGGCCGGCGGCCGTCCGCGGGCTCGCGCTGGCCGAACGGGACGTACAGCCACACCGGCTTGTAGACGTGGTCGGGGCCGTCGTTGACCAGGGTGACCCGGACGTCGCCGGCCGCGAGTTCGGGGCCGAGCCGGTCGGCGAGGTCGTTGGCCAGGACCGTCCCGCCGGTTCCGCCCCCGACGATAGCGATATGTTCGGTCATACCTTCTCGACGTAGAACGCGTAGTGGTCCTCGCGCTCCTCGACCCCGAGTAGCTCGTTGCCGGCCTCCTCGGTCCACTCCGGGACGTCCGTGAGCGACTGGTCGTTGTCGCTCAACAGCGCCACGACCGCCCCGGCGTCCACGCCCCGCATCCGTCCGATGAGGTCCATCAGCGGGCCGGGACAGGCCGCCCCGCGGGCGTCGACAGTCTCGTCCGGGTCCGCATCGACGGCGTCAGTGAGTTCAGTCATCGTCACGTGTGGCACTCCGGCTGCCCCGTATTAATATTGTGTTTCGGTTCCAAGTATGTGAGAAACCGATTCACAACGGTTCGGCCATAGATGCGACTCAGAGTTCTCTGCAGGACCTTTCGGTCGGCTCATCGAGTTTCACCGGATAGTGTTCTTGTGTGTGAAACCCAAAATTTCAAACGGTTGGCGGCCCGACCTGCGAGTATGGACAAGAACGTGGGCGGTCTCGACAGAACGGTGCGGCTCGTGGCGGGTCCGGTCCTGGTCGCGGTCGGCGTCGCCGCCGCGGCGGGGTATCTCGACATCGGGCTCGCCGGCACGGTCGGGCTGGCTGTGACGGCGCTACTGCTCGTCGCAGGAGTGGTCTTCGTGGTGACCGGGACGACCCAGAAGTGCCCCGCGAACCAGGTCGTCGGACTCGATACGTACGAGGGCAACTGATCCGGTCCGGCTGGCCAGCCCGGTCAGTCGGCGTCTCCGGGGTCGGGCGCGGCCTCACCCTCCGCCCCGGCCACAGCGCCGTCCCGCTCGTCAGCCACGGTGTCGGCCCAGGCGAAGGGCAGTCGCGCGTACGCCGCCGCGTTCCCGACGAGCGCGTCGACGGTGGTGTACTCGTCGACGGCGTGGGCGGTGTCGGTGCCGAGCGCGAACTCGACGGTCGGGACGCCGGCGTTGCGGAGGGTCTTGGCGTCGCCGCCGCCGGTCGCGGTCCGGCGGTAGACGCGGTCGCCGGTCACCGCCGCGGCAGTCGACGCGACCGCCTCGACCAGGGGGCTGTCGACCGGCTCTGCGGTCCCGACGCTCCAGGAGACGTCGGCTATCGTGACCCCCTCGCAGTCGGCGACACACGCCCGGATGTCCGAGAGGACGTCGCGGGTCTCGACCCCCGCGGTCAGCCGGATGTCGAGCTGTGCGCGGGCGGACTCGGGGACGGTGTTGACCGCCTCGCCGCCCTCGATGGTGCCGAGGTTGACCGAGGGGTACCGGAAGAGGTCGCGGGCGTTGGCTTCACCCATCGACGGCGCGTAGTACGCGACCGATTCCGCGACTACCGGCTCCATCGCCGGGTCGACGGATAGCTCCCGGGTGCCGAACCGTTCGCGGATGGTCCGGACCGCTTCGTAGAGCCGGTCGATAGCGTTCTCGCCCAGCACCGGCCGGGAGCCGTGGGCGGCCTCGCCGGTCGCCTCGACGGTCAGCCAGATGCTCCCGCGGTCGGCGACGGTCACCGAGTGGCGGTCGCCCGCGCAGGTCGGCTCGCCGATGACGCAGCCGTCGGCCTCGAGCCGGCCGGCCTCGAGCAGTGCCGGGAGGCCAGCGTCGCCGCCGACCTCCTCGTCGCTGACGAGGGCCACGAGGAGGTCCGCGGGCGGCTCGGTCCCCGTCTCGGCGAAGGCCCGGAGTGCGAGCGCCATCGCCGCGACCGCCCCCTTCATGTCAGTCGCCCCGCGCCCGTAGAGACGCCCGTCGACGCGCTCGCCGCGGGGGTCGCGGGACCACCGGTCGGCCTCGAACGGGACCGTGTCGAGGTGGCCGTTGTACAGCAGCGTCCGGTCGCTTGCCCCCGGCAGCCGCGCCAGGAGGTTCGGCTTTGCCGGGTCGGCCGCGACCCGCTCGGTCTCGACGCCGGGGACGTCGAGTGCCGACTCGAGCAGGGCGACCGCCTCCCCGGTGTGACCGGGCGGATTCGTGGTATCGAGCGCGAGCAGGTCGAGCGCGAGGTCGACCAGTTCCTCGCGGTGGGCCTCGACGTACGCCGCGAGGTCGGCGCCGCGGCCAGCGTCGAAGTCGGGGTCGGGATCGGCCATGGTCACGCCAGCCGGCCCGCGAGGACCTTCGCGGCGGTGAGCACCGGGTCCCAGACCGGGCTGAACGGCGGCGCGTACGCGAGGTCGGCGTTCTGCAACTCGGTGACGGTCAGCCCGGCGGTGAGCGCCGTCGCCACCGTGTCGACGCGCTTGACCCCCTCCCGGCCGACGAGGCTGCCCCCCAGCAGCCGGCCGGTGTCGGCGTCGGCCAGCAGCGTGACCTGCAGCTCCGACCCGCCGGGGTAGTAGTGTGCGCGGGTCGGCGCGGAGACCGTCGCCGAGACCGGGTCGAAGCCCGCCTCCCGGGCCCGGTCCTCGTCCACGAGCCCCGTCCGGGCGGCGCCCAGGTCGAAGGCCTTCACGATGGCCGTGCCGGCGGTCTCCCCGACCGGCGTCGGCGTGCCGGCGAGCGTCGACCCGATGGCACGGCCGGCGCGGTTGGCCGTCAGGGCCAGCGGGACGTGGGCTGGCTCGCCGGTCACGGCATGCCGCGCCTCGGCGCAGTCGCCGGCCGCGTAGACGTCGTCGCGGTTCGTTCGCCCGTACTCGTCGACCGCGATGGCGCCGGTGGGCCCGAGTTCGACCCCGGCCTCCGTCGCGAGGTCGACGTTGGGTTCGACCCCGACGCCGACGATGGCGACGTCGGCAGGCAGCGTCTCCGTGCCGAGGTCGACGCCCTCGACGGCCCGGTCACCGACGAACCCCGAGACCGGCGTCTCGAGGTGAAGTTCGACGCCTTGCTCGCGGAGATGGTTCTCGACGACTTCGGCGACCGCCTCGCCGAAGGGCTGGAGGACGTGGGGCAGCGCCTCGTAGAGGTGGACCTCGAGCCCGCGTCCGGCGAACGCTTCGGCCATCTCGATGCCGACGTAGCCGCCACCGACGACGGCGGCGGTCTCGCGCTCGGCCGTGACGTAGTCCTCGATAGCGTCGGCCTCGTCCAGGCTGTGGATGGTGAACACCCCGTCCAGGTCCATCCCGTCGAAGGGAGGCTCGACCGCGCTCGCGCCCGTCGCGACCAGCAGGTGGTCGTAGGGCTGGTCGAACGCCCCGTCCGGGCCGGCGACGCGGACGGTGCGGGCGTCGGGGTCGACCTCGACGACCTCGTGGCCCGTCCGGAGGTCGACCTCGCGCTGCTCGCGGAACTCCTCGGGGGTGACGGCAACCAGGTCCTCCAGTTCGTCGACTTCCCCCTTCACGTAGTAGGGCATCCCGCAGGCGGCGTAGGACACCCACTCGCCCCGCTCGAAGACGACGACCTCCAGGTCCGGGCGTTCCCGCTTGGCCTTGCTCGCGGCACTCATTCCGGCGGCGTCACCGCCGACGACGACAAACGTCTCACTCATACCTGAAACTCGGAGCGTTGACGGCTAAAGTATTTCGTACTATTTCCAATACTATAGAACGGGGTTGTTCGGGGCCGCGCGGTCAGGCGTGGCTCTCGACCAGCGAGCGGAGCCGGCGCTCCTCCTGCATCCCGACGAGGCGCTCGGCCGGCTCCCCGTCCGCAAACAGGACGAGCGTCGGTACGCCCTGGACGCCGTACTCGGCCGCGAGCCCCTGGTTGGCGTCGACGTCGACTTTCGCGACGGCCGCGTCGGTCTCCGCCGCGACCGACTCGACGACCGGCTCGAGCATCTGGCAGGGGCCACACCAGTCCGCGTAGAAGTCCGCCAGCACGACGCCGTGGTCGGCGACGAATCCCTCCAGGTCCGCGCGGCCGTCGACGTGGACCGGCTCGGCGGGGGAGCGTCCGTGCCCTCCGTTGCCGCTGTCGCTGCCGTCACCGCCCTCGCCTGCCTGGTTGCGGAGCTCCTCCATCTTCTGTCGGCGGATCTCCTCGATGTCCTCCGTCATCGCCCCCGTCTTGTGGCTGCGTCGGCTTAGTTGTTTTGCACGAACGGAGCAATATCGTCCCGGCCGCCACGGGCGGGTAGCGCCACGGACTACACAGGAGAGGGCAGCGACAGCAGCCGCCGGACCCGGCGATCAAAAGGGGTTTGCTTGTCGCACCCAATATTTCACAGAATGACCCTTCCGATCGACCCGGCACAGATAGACCCCGACGACATCGGCACGAAGGAGACGACCCTGGAGATGGACCACGAGGCGGCCGTCGAACACGTCCGGGAGGCGTTCACCGATGCCGGCTTCGGTATCGCCGTCGAGTTCTCGGCCTCGGAGATGCTCAACGAGAAAGTCGACGCGGGCCGGGACCCCTACTACGTGCTCGGGGCGTGCAACCCCGAGATGGCGGACCGGGCGCTGGACGCCACCGACAAGCGGATGGGCGGACTGTTCCCCTGCAACGTCGTCGTCTGGGAGGAGGAGCCCGGCCGCCAGCGCGTCTACCACGTCTCCATCATGCGGGTCGCCCGCCTGGTCGGGATGGCTCCCGACGACGAGGTCATGGCCGACATCGTCGCCGACACCGGCGAACTCGTCGACGAAGCCTTCGCGAACCTCTGACGGTCGGCTGTCGCGAGTGGCGGCACAACTGGAGAGGGGGTCGGGGTTCGACCCCGGATCCAGCCTAACAAGGGAGGTATTTTTGTGCGCTGCCCGCGGAGAGGGTGGTATGAACGACGTTCGGGTCTGTCTCGTGGGGGCGGAGGACCGCCGCGCCGAGCGGGTCCGGGCGGCACTCGGCCCGGCCGGCCGGGCCCCGGGGGTGTCCGCCGTCGATGCCGACAGCTACGACTGTATCGTGGGACTGCCGGACGGCGACGGGGCGGCGATGGCGCGGGCGCTGGCGGCCGCCCCGCTTCCGGCGGTGATGCTGGTCGACTCGGACACAAACGCCGCCCCGGCGGCGGCCCATCTCCCGGTAGTACGGGACGGGCCAGGGGCCGGGGATGCGCTGGCGGGGCGCGTCCGCGAGGCCCTCAGAGCGACAGACGAGCACGGAGCGAGTGCGCACGGAAACACACATGCGCCACTCGCGGACGGGGGCGCGAGCGCGGTCGAACACACCGAGGACCCCCTGGAGCGGATGACCGACGGTGTGGTCACGCTGGACGGGGAGTGGACCGTTACCTACCTCAACGGGGCCGCCGCCGAGGTCCTGGGTGCGGACGCCGAACGGGCGGTCGGCAGGCCCTTCGCCGAGGTCGCGCCGGGCGACGGCACAGTCTTCTGGCGGGCGGCCGAGGCGGCGACGGCGGCCGGGGAGGCAGTGACTGTCGAGGAGCACCACGAGGAACTGGACGCGTGGATGGAGGTGCGGGCCTATCCCGACGAGGACGGCGTCTCGCTGTTCTTCCGGGACGTCACCGACCGCCGGGCCGCGCGCGAGGAACTGGCGGCGAGCGAGAGCGCCCTCCGGGAGTTGCACGCCACCGTCTCGGAGACGGGGCTGGACGCGGCCGAGAAGCTGGAGCGGATCCTCGCGGTCGGCCGCGAGCGGCTCGGCGTCGACGTCGGGATGCTGACACACATCGAGGACGGGACCTGGCGCGTCGAGGCGGTCGCGGGCGAGCACCCGGGCGTGGAGCCGGGGGTCACGCTGCCGCTGTCGGAGACCGTCTGTCAAGAGGTCGTCGGCAGCGACGGCGTGCTCGGCGTGACCGAGGTCGACGAGCAGTGGCCGGCGGGGGCCCGCGAGGTCGGTGTCGCCTGCTACCTGGGGACCGAGCTCCACCTCGACGGCGAGCCCTACGGGACGGTCTGTTTCGCCGACCGGTCGCCTCGCGACCGGGAGTTCACCGAGAGCGAGCGGGCGCTAGTGGAGGTGCTGACCGACTGGGTGCGGTACGTGCTGGACCTGGAACACGAGCAGGCGTTCGTCGAGAGTATCCTCGACAGCCTGCCGGACCCGCTGTACGCCTTCGACGAGGAGGGCCGGCTGGTCCGGTGGAACGACCGGGTCGCCACCGTGACGGGCTACGGCGAGGAGGAACTCGCGGGGATGTCCGCCGAGGAGTTCATCGCCGAGCCCGACCGCGAGCGCGCCCGGCAGGCGGTCGGGCGCGTCAGGGACGGCGAGCGGGTCTCCTTCGAGGCCGACATCGAGACCAGGGCCGGCGACTACCTGCCCTACGAGCTGTCGGGCGCGCCG
>JAZKSZ010000214.1:0-3350 GCA_036625795.1 Haloarculaceae archaeon | reverse complement strand
GACATGAGCTTCCCAAGCTCATAGCCCGGGTTCAATTCCCGGCCGGCGCATCTCTCGGCCCGAACGGACGTGAGGGCCGCGTATGCGAAACGAGGGAATTGAACCACGCAAATCCGAGCGATAGCGAGGATTTGCCATCGGGTTCAATTCCCGGCCGGCGCATGCGATTCTCGAGAGAGTGACCACCGTCCCCGAGTGACTGACGCAAGGAGCGAATACGTGCGTATTCGCCCGGGCTTGGCGGCTAGTACACTCCGTGCTCACTCCACCGCGATGCCGCCTTTCATCCCGAGCGAAAGGTGCGGCTCGCAGTGGTACAGCGCAACACCGGTCTCGGAGAGGGTCTGTGTGAACTGGACGCCCTCGGCGTCGACGGGTTCGCCGGAGCTGAACTCGTAGTCGGACTCCCCGATCTGGCCGTCGGGCTCGGCCTCGACGTTGTGCTGATTGCCCTCCCCGGTCCACGACCACCGGACCTCGGTACCGGCGTCGACGACGAGCGCTGCTGGGGCGAAGGCGAAGTTCCCGTCGTTGCCGCTCGCCCCGACGTTGACCGAGACGCGGCTCCGGTCCCGTCGGTCGCTGAGCTGACCGTCGTAGTTGCTCGTGGCTCCCCCGACCTCGGTTTCGGTGAGCCACTCGTCGATCGCTGGGTAGTCCTCTCCCTGCAGGCGCCCGCTTGGCCCGCCCCCCGTTCCGTTGCCGTCGCCGCCAGCACACCCTGCGACGCCAACAGCCACGATGGCCCCCGCTGTCCGCAGGACGGAACGCCGTGTTTGTCTGTCCATTTATATGGCTAGGCGCCCGGCGCTCAAAAGAATGTCGGACGCTCATCAAATGTTGTTTAGGTATTCCGCCCTCTCCCTCGTCGTCCCGAGGAGCATAAGCCACCCCGCCACGGAGGGACCGACGATGAGCGACGAGTTCGTGGCGGTCGTCGAGAAACCCCGCGCCCAGGCGGCCATCGGCTCGCTGCGGGCGGAAGGGGTCTACGACGACAGCCGCTCGACCGTCGAGGCCGGCGGCGAGACTATCGCGATCCCCGTGACCGAGCCGCCCGTCGAGACCGAGGTGCTCGAGGTGGCCCGCGCGGCCGGCGAGCCCCGGCTGCGGACGCTGGAGGACCACCTCCGCGAGCGGGGCTGGAGCGACGACGACCTGGAGCGAGCGCCGGGGTCGTGGGCCGTCGTCGGCAGTGTCGTCCTCGCCGACCTCGGGGACCTGTCCGGGGCGGACGCCGGCGAGGTCGGCGAGGCGCTCCTGGCGATGCACGGCGCCGCCGACACCGTGCTCGCCCGCGGCGGGGTCGAAGGCGAGCACCGCGAGCCGTCCGTCGAGGTCGTCGCCGGCGAGGGCGATACCAGTACTGTGCACCGCGAGCACGGTACCGAGTACGCGCTGGATCTGTCGGAGGTGATGTTCTCGCCGGGCAACAAGGCCGAGCGCGCGCGGATGGGCGAGGTCACTGCCGAGGACGACCGCGTCCTCGACCCCTTCGCCGGCATCGGCTACTTCACGCTCCCGATGGCTCGCGCCGGCGCCCGGGTGACCGCCGTCGAGCGCAACCCCGGGGCCTTCGAGTACTTGCTGGAGAACGCGGTGCGAAACGGCGTGACCGACCGGGTCGAGGCCTACCGCGGGGACTGTCGGGACGTGGTGCCCGCCCTCGAGGGCGGCTTCGACCGCGCCGTCATGGGCTACTACGAGGCCCACGAGTATCTCGACGCCGTCCTGCCCGCACTCGCGTCGGGCGGCATCCTCCACATGCACGAGGCAACTCCCGGGGCGCTGGTGCCCGACCGACCCGTCGGGCGCCTGGAGGACGCGGCCGACCGCGCGGGCCGGGACGTGGAGGTGCTCGAGGTGCGGGACGTGAAGGGGTACAGCGAGGGCGTCCGCCACGTCGTCGTGGACGCACGGGTGGAGTGAGCACGCGCAGGCGGGAACGTGTCGTGCTCGAAACGCCTAACACGACGGGCAGTCAAGCGCGTGTATGGACCGTCAGCAGATCCTCGCCATCGTCTTCGTCATCCTGATGGTCGGCTCGTCTATCGTCTACGGGCTGGCCTCCGTATTTTAGCCAGCGACACGTTCTTGAGCGAGGCCGATAAACATCCGGTCGTGAGCCCTCCACCCACTACCGGCGAGCGTGGCTGCCCGAAGTGCGGTCACACCGGGACCGAAGTCGGCACCATCTCGACGACCGGCGGCGGCCTCAGCAAGATGTTCGACATCCAGACCAACTCCTTCAAGGTGGTCTCCTGCACCCAGTGTGGCTACTCGGAGCTGTACCGGGACGACACCGCCGGGAGCAGCGACATCGTCGACGTGTTCCTGGGGTAGATGGCGGCCGTCGCAGCCGTCTTCCTCGCGGTCCTCGCGCTCGGGGTCGGCGGCGGCCTGGTGCTGTACCTGCTGGTCCGCGCCGAACACGACAAGCGGAAGACGATGGACCGCCGGGATGCGGAGCGGGCTGCCCGCCGCGATAGCGAGACGACTCGACGAGACGCCGGGCGAACCGCTGGCGGCGATACCGGATGGACGACCCACCGCGACGACGACCGACGGCGGTGACGCCACTCGGTCCCGGACGCACAGGCCCGTTCAATCCCAGACGTCCGAGAGCGGATGGTCCCCACCCGACCCCGTCCCGGACCGGCCGCGCCCGCGGCTGCGGCCGCGCGACCGCTCACTCGCGGAGCCGCGGCCGCCCGCGTCACTCCCGGCGAGGGCGTCGGTCGGAGAGAAGGCCGGAAGGTCCGGCTCGCTCAGGCGGTCGACCTGGTCGGCGAACCAACCGGGCATGTCCGTCCGGGCGCGCTCGAAGAGGTCGAGCAGCGAGGAGTCAGCGAGGTAGGTAGCGCCGTGGTCGTCGGGCGCCCGGACGACCCGACCGCAGGCCTGGATGACCGTCCGCAGCGCCGCCCGGTAGTACCAGCCCCACTGGCCGTCCTCCAGGCGCTGGGCGACCCGCGAGTCGCGCGTGTTGGGATAGGGGGCCTTGCAGAGCACCTGCCACCGGCACAGCTCCCCCTCCAGGTCCAGCGCCTCCTCCATCTTCACCGAGAGGAAGACGTCGGCTCCCTCCTGGCGTTTCCAGGCCGCCAGCTGGCCGTCGCGGTCCTCGCTGTCGTGGCTCCGGACCCGTGCCCCGACGCCGAAGTCCGTGAGGAGGGCCTCGAGCCGCTCCTGGATCGCGTAGGAGTGGCAGTGGACCAGTCCCTTCTCTTCGGGGTGACGTTGCATCACCCGGACGAGCGCCCGGGCGACCGCGGGTAGCGTCTCCTCGCGGTGCTCGTAGGTCATCTTCCCGCGGGTGACGTCGTACAGCGGGCGGTGCTCGACGGGGA
>JAZKSZ010000213.1:0-3359 GCA_036625795.1 Haloarculaceae archaeon | reverse complement strand
ACCCACTCGCCGTCCTCCTCGACGAGGTACTCGCCGTAGTAGGGGACGCGGTTGGCGACGGTCTCCCGGAACGTCTCGCGGATCTCGGGTTTGGTCATTTCGCCCATCGAGCGGTGGTCGTCACCGCGGTTCAGGCATCCCTTCAGCTTCCCGTCGTGGGTCACCCGGACGCGCTCGCAGTTGGCGCAGAACTCCTCGTTCTCGACGGGGTCGACGATCTCGACCATCCCCTCGCCCTCGTCGTCGCCGTTGATGTAGTACCGCCGGCGGTTGTGCATCTCGCGGTTCTCGACCCGGTCGGCCTGCTCTTCGAGCCAGCCGTGGACCCGCTCGATGTCGATAGCCCACTCCGGGTTGCCCACGAGCTCGGGCATGTACTCGATCAGCTGGAGCTGTAGCCCCTCGTTGTTGGCGACGTGGTCAACCATCTCCGGGACGTAGCCCGCGGTGGCCTCGAAGACCACCATGTTCAGCTTCACCGGTGCCAGCCCCGCCTCCAGTGCGGCCTCGACGCCCTCAAGGACCTTCTCGTAGGCGCCTGACTGCGTGACGCGGGCGAAGTCGTCGGGGTCGAGCGCGTCCTGGGAGACGTTGACCCGCTCCAGCCCCGCCTCGCGCAGGTCCTCGGCCCGTCCTGGGAGGAACGTGCCGTTGGTGGTCATCGACGCCTCCATGCCGTCTGGGGTTCGCCGGATGATTTCTTCCAGGTCCTGCCGGAGCATCGGCTCGCCGCCGGTGAACTTCACGGCCTCGACGTCGAACTCCCGGGCGACCTCCAGAAACCGGACCACGTCGTCGGTGCCCATCTCGTCGTCCTGGGCGTCCATCGGCCCGCGGGTGTCGCCCAGCCCCTCGTTGTGACAGTAGACGCAGTCGAAGTTACACCGGTCGGTAAGCGAGACCCGCACGCCAGAGACCTCCCGGCCGAAGTCGTCGACGAGCATCGGTCGTTCGTGATTCTACGTCCAGGGGCTAAAGTCTGTCCCACAGTCACACGGACTGGACGAGTGGACGGGTCGGCCACGCGCGGGGCCAGCGGACGGGCGCCTGGGGAGCCAGCGAAGGGGCGCTGGAGGGCCAGCTTTTCGGTCGCCGGCCGCCAAGGAGGGGTATGACCCACGAGTTCGACGACGTCGCCCGCCTGGCGGAGGCCCGCGAGCGCCTGCGCGAGGTCGTAGCGCCGGGCGACACCGAGACGGTTCCCGTCGGGGACGCCGCCGGGCGCACGCTCGCCGCGCCGGTCCGGGCCCGGCGGGCCGTCCCCCACTACGAGCGTGCGGCGATGGACGGGTACGCGGTCCGGGCGGAAGACACCCAGCGGGCAGGCCGCTCGCCGGTCGCGCTGGACCTGGCCGAGGACGGGGTCGGCCCGCGTACCGCCGCCCAGGTCCACACCGGAAGCCCGCTGCCCGACGGCGCCGACGCCGTGGTGATGGTCGAGCGGACCCGCGACTTCGGCGACACCGTCGAGGTGGAGGCGTCGGTCACGCCCGGCGAGAACGTCGCTCCGGTCGGGGAGGACGTCGGCGCCGACCAGCACCTCTACGACGCCGGCCACCGGCTGACCGCGGCCGACCTGGGCCTGCTGCGGAGCGCCGGCCACGACGAACTCGAGGTCTACGAGCGCCCGCGAGTCAGCGTCGTCCCCACGGGCGAGGAACTCGTTCCCGCCGGCGAAGAGCCCGCGCCCGGCGAGATCGTCGAGAGCAACGGCCTCGTGGTCTCCTGGCTGGTCGAGCGGTGGGGCGGGGCGGCGACCTACCGCGAGGTCGTGACCGACGACGTCGACGCGCTCGGGGCGGCCATCGACCGCGATACCGACCACGACGTGGTGGTCACGACCGGCGGAACGTCGGTCGGCGAGCGGGACCTGCTCCCGGCGGTCGTCGGCGAGCGGGGCTCCGTCGAGGTGCACGGACTCGCTCTCAAGCCGGGCCACCCCGCCGGCTTCGGCGTGGTCGACGACACGCTCGTGCTCATGCTGCCGGGCTATCCCGTCTCCTGTCTGGTCGTCGCGACCCAGCTGCTCCGGCCGGCCATCGCCCGCGCCGGCGGGTTCGAACCCGACCCGATACCCGAAACCGACGGCGTCCTCGAACGGAAGGTGCCGAGCGAGCCCGGCGTGCGCACCTTCGCCCGCGTCTCGGTCGAAGAAAGCACCGAGGACGGGGACCCAGCGAAGGTGGCGCCGACGCGGACCTCGGGTGCCGGGGTGCTGTCGAGCGTGACGCTGTCGGACGGGTGGGTCGTCGTTCCCGAAGACTCGGAGGGCTACGAGGCCGGCCGGGAGGTCGCCGTCGAGCGGTGGGACTGGGAGCCCTGACCACAGAGGCGAACGGTTCCGGCACGGCCCTGCGTTCAGTCCTCGGCACTCGCGTCGGACGGTTCGACGCCGGTGTCGTGCTGGTGGGCCCAGAACTCCCCGTCGACGGTGACTTCCTTCTTGAACAGGGGAACCTCCGCCTTCAGGCGGTTGATCCCGTCCTCGACGGTCTCGAAGGCCTCCTCGCGGTGGCCCGCGAGCACCACGACGAAGACGATGTCCTCGCCGGACTCGACGACGCCGGTCCGGTGGTGAAGGAGGACCTCGTAGACCCCCTCGCGGGCCTCCAGGTCCTCCCGGATCGCCGCCATCTTCTCGGCCGCCACGCCGTCGTACTTCTCGAACTCCAGCAGTTCCGTCGCCTCGTCGTCGGGCCCCTCCTTCGTGCGGACCCGGCCGGTGAAGGTGGCGATGGCGCCCGAGTAGACGGCGTCCGGCGACTGCTTGGCCTGTGCCACCAGCGACGAGAGCGTCTCGAAGGGCTCCTGCTCCTCGAGGGCGGCAAGGACTGCGTCGAGGTCGACCGCGTCCGCCTCGGGTGCGGTCGCGACCGTCTCGCCCTCGTGGTCGCGTCCGCCGAGTGCGACGGTGGGGATGTCGGCCCCGCTGTACCCCTCGATGAGCGCGTAGTCGTAGTCGGGCGCGAGGTCGTCGAGGACGTCCTCGAGCGTGGAGTCCTCGCCGGTGGCGAACCACGCGCCGTCGTCGGTGAGAGCGTGGGTCTCGGCGGCGCCCGCCGCGCGGTGGCGGTAGGTGTCCTTGCCCTCCCGGTCGATGTCGACACCGTGGTCGACGTGTTTGACAGTCGCCACGCGGCCGCGCCCGTCGAGCCGGCCGACCAGGCGCTCGACCAGCGTCGTCTTCCCCGAGCCCGAGGGGCCGGCGATCCCGAGCAGCTTCATACCCGCCCGTGGGACCGCGGCGGGTATGTGCCTGTCGCCGGTCCCCGGACCGGTCGGGGAGCCGCTGCCGGGGGGCTCGGGTGAGGCTTTTGCCCGCGGGCCCCGAAGCAGGGAGCATGAGTGAGCGCCGCGAG
>JAZKSZ010000012.1:0-19532 GCA_036625795.1 Haloarculaceae archaeon | reverse complement strand
CTGGCCGGCTACGTCTTCGTCCTCCCGGAGTCGCTGACCTACATCTGGGACGCCGCCGTCGTCAACGAGCTATTCGTCCGCGACTCGTACCGTGGCACCGGCCTCGCAGACGACCTGATGGAGGCCGCGCTGGTGGTTGCCCGCGAGCAAGACACGCCACTGGAGCGGGTCGTGTTGGACGTCGACCCGGACAACGAGCGGGCCCGTGCCTTCTACGACCGGTGGGGGTTCGAGCCCTGGGGAGAGATCCTGGCCCGCAGCCTGTGACCGGAGGGAAGGTCCGCACGGCCGGCAGCGGGCGGGACCGCTAGCGGGTTTTATTGAACCCGTCGCTGAAGAGACGGGGCATGGGATACGAGGTTCGGATGCCACAGCTCGGGATGTCCATGGAGGAGGGCACGGTCACCGAGTGGCGCGTCGCGCCCGGTGACGACGTCTCCGAGGGTGACGTAGTCGCGGTCGTCGAATCGGAGAAGACCATTGCCGACGTTGAGGCCCGCGAGGCCGGGCTACTCCGGCGGGTCCTCGTCGACGAGGGGGAGACAGTCGAGCCGGGCGACCCTATCGGCATTATCGCCGGCCCCGACGAGGACCTGGACCAGTACGCGACCAGCGGAGGGAGCCGTGGGAGCGGCGACGCGGAGGACGGCCCGGCGAGCACGACAGGAGCCGAGTCGGGCGGCGGCGACCCCGACACCGGAGCTGGAGCCGAGGATGTGCGGGCGACACCGGGTGCCCGCCGTCGCGCCGAGGAGGCGGGCGTGTCGCTCGCGGACGTCGAGGGGACCGGCCCGCAGGGCGTGGTGACAGAGGCCGACGTCGAGGCGGCAGCGGGTGGAGGTGACGGGGACGGTGGAGACGACGGAACCGGCAGCACCGGCGTGGCCACCCGGACCGTGGCGCAGGCACAGCAACTGTCCGGGATGCAACAGACGATAAGCGAGCGGTTGAGCGAGAGTGAGCGCAACGCGGTCCGCGTGACGCTCAACCGCTCGTTCGACGCCGGGGCGGTGACGCGGACCGTCGGGGCGGCCCGGGAAGCCGGCCTCGACGTGACGGTGACCGACCTCCTGCTGGCGGCCGTCAGCGAGGCGCTGGAGGTCCACCCGGCGCTCAACGCGGTGTTCGAGGAGGGGGAACACCGGCTGATAGAGGAGGTCAACCTGGGCGTCGCGGTCGACGTCGACGGCGGCCTCGTCACGCCGGTGCTCTCGGACGTGGCGGGGGAATCGGTCGAGACGGTTGCCGAGCGCCGCCGGACCCTCGTCGACCGCACGCGGGCCGGGAACTTCACTACCGACGACCTGGAGGGAGGAACGTTCACGATCACGAACCTCGGGCCGTTCGGCGTCGACCACTTCGACCCCGTCATCGACCCGCCCCAGGTTGCCATCCTGGGCGTCGGTAGGACCCGCGAGGACGGGTCGATGACGGTCTCGCTGTCCTTCGACCACCGGGTCGTAAACGGCGCCGACGCCGCGCGCTTCCTCGGGACGCTCGTCGAGACGGCGGGCAACCCGGACGCGCTGTCCGGACTCTTCGAAGCCGACCTCGGCGCCGGCGGCCGGGAGTCCGAGACCCGCGAGGTCAGCGTCGAGAACCCGTCGGCACTGTCGGGGTCGTACGCGGTTGCCGAGACGGAGGTCGCGTTCGACGAGCCGACAGACGCCGGTGGGACCGGGACGGCACCCACGCCCGTCGAACACCTCCTCGGCGCGCTGGGCGCCTGTCTCTCGCTTTCGGTGCGGGCGATGGCCGACCGCGACGAGGTCGACGTCGACGCCGTCGCCGCTGACGTCGAGGGCAGTCCCGTACACGGCGCGCTTGAGGCCGTGACGGTCACACTGACCGTCGAGAGCGGGGCCGACGGGGACGACCTGGACCGGGTAGTGACGAAGGCCGAGCGGGGCTGCTACGTCGAGCGAGCACTCGCCGACGACCTCGACGTGTCGGTGACGTGGACCAGGGAGTGACAGAAACTACCAAACCCGTGCGGGTCGCCGTTGGACGTATGGACGGACCACTCCCTGCCACGGATGTCGAACTGCCCGGGGTCGACCAAGTCGCCGTCGTCGTCGAGGACCTGCAGGACGGCGTCGACCGCTACCGCGCCATCCTCGGCATCGAGCCGTGGACGGTCCACCGGTTCGAGCCGCCGGCGCTGACGGACACGACCTACCGCGGTGAAGAGACGGAGTACGGGATGTGGCTGGCGCTCGCCGAGGCCGGCGACACGACGGTTGAGCTCATCGAGCCGACGATGGGGCCGACCATCTACGAGGACTACCTGCAAGCCCACGGCGAGGGGCTTCACCACGTCGCGTACTTTGGCTGGGACGCCGAGGAGGCCGAGGCGGCCATCGCGTCCTTCGAGGACGCCGGGATGCCGGTCGTCCAGAGCGGCGTCTACCAGCAGTCGGAGTTCTTCTACCTCGACACGAGGGAGGAACTCAACGGCCTGCTCTTCGAGACGGCGATCCGTCGGGGGGACGGGGACCTGGAGCCGGCGGCGGTGTATCCCGGGGAACCGTTCCCCGAGTGAGATGGCGGGCGGCGGTGTACGACGACCCGTTCTCGAGTGAGCGCGGTCGACGGTAGTTACTTGTCGGTGGGCGTCGACCTCGCGTCACACGCATGGTAAATGTTGACACGCACGAGCACGGCGACCTCGACGACGGGAGTCGGCGCGAGTTGCTCCACACGATGCAGCGGATCAGGGCGTTCGAGTCACGGGTCGAGGAACTGTTCGCGGACCGCGAGCTACCCGGGTTCGTCCACCTCTACATCGGCGAGGAGGCGGTCGCGACCGGCGTCTGCGGGGCGCTCGAGGAGTCCGACTACATCACGAGCACCCACCGCGGACACGGCCACTGCATCGCCAAAGGACACGAACTCGACCGAATGATGGCGGAGCTGTTCGGGCGCGAGACCGGCTACTGTGGCGGGAAAGGCGGGTCGATGCACATCGCCAGCCCGGAGCTGAACAATCTCGGCGCCAACGGCATCGTCGGCGCCGGCATCCCGATCGGCGTGGGGGCCGCGCTGTCGAGTCACCTGCGCGACTCGGGACAGGTGGCCGCCTCCTTTTTCGGCGACGGCGCGCTCGCGCAGGGGGCGTTCCACGAGGCGATGAACCTCGCGGCGGTGTGGGACCTGCCGTTCGTCGGCGTCGTCGAGAACAACCAGTACGGCGAGATGAGCGCCCTGGAGGAACAGCAGGCCGTCACAGACCTGGCGCGACGCGCGGAGTCGTACGGCATCCCCGCGGTCGAGGTAGACGGGATGGACGTTGAGGAGGTACACGCGGCGGCGACGGCGGCGGCCGAGGCCGCCCGCGACGGCGAGGGGCCGACGCTTCTGGTCTGTGAGACCTACCGGTTCCGGGGCCACCACGAGGGCGACGCCGAGAGCTACCGGGGCGACGAGGAGGTAGAGCAGTGGCGCGAGCGCGACCCGCTCACGACCTACCCCGAACGGCTCGTCGACGAAGGCGTGATGACCGAGAGAGAGTGGGAGGAGATGCAGGCCGACGTCGAGGCGACCCTGGAGGAGGCCGTCGAGTTCGCCCGGGAGAGCCCGTTCCCGGAGCCGGAGGCGGCCTACGAGAACCTCTTCGCGGAGGAGGTGTGACGATGGCCGAAGCTGCCGAGACGGAGACGCTGTCGGTTCGTGAGGCCATCCGGGACACTCTCCACGCGGAACTCGACCGGGACGAACAGGTCTTCCTCCAGGGCATCGACGTCGCCTCCGACGGCGGCACCATGGGACTCACCGCCGGGCTTGCGGAGGCGTTCCCCGAGCGCGTGCGAAATACGCCTATCAGCGAGGTGGCTATCGTCGGTTCGGGCCTGGGCGCGGCGATGACCGGGATGCGCCCCGTCGTCGAGGTGATGTACTCCGGGTTCCTTGGCGTCCCGATGGACCAGCTGCTGAACCAGGTCGCCAAGCTCCGGTACATGACCGACGGGAGCGTCGACATCCCGCTGACGATCCGCACGCAGAACACGAGCGGGTTCAACGCGGCCGCCCAGCACTCCCAGGCGCTCCACCAGCTGTTCACCGCCATCCCGGGACTGAAGGTGGTCTGCATCTCGACCCCCGAGGACGCCAAGGGGCTGTTGCGGGCGGCGATCCGTCACGACGACCCGGTGCTGGTGTTCGAGCACTCCGCGGTCTACAACCGCGAGGCAGAGGCGCCCGTCGGCGAGTACGAACTCCCGCTGGGGGAAGCGGGCGTCGAGCGGTCCGGCGAGGACGTCACCGTCGTCGCGACCCAGATGCAGCTCTGGAACGCCCTGCAGGCAGCCGAGACGCTCGCCGACCAGGGGGTCGACGTCGAGGTGGTCAGCCCCCGGACGTTCTCGCCGCTCGACACCGAGACCATCGCTGCAAGCGCCAGAAAGACCGGCCGGTGTGTCGTGGTCGACGAGACGCCGCTGCGCGGCGGCACCCAGTCCGAACTGGCGACGAGGATCACCGAGGAAGCGTTCTTCGACCTCGACTTCCCCGTCCAGCGTCTCGGCGTCGACAACGTCCCGGTCCCGTTCAGCCCGCCGCTCGAAGACGAGGTATTCCCCGACCCCGAGGACATCGCCGCGGCGGTCCGCCAGCTCGCGTGATCAGTACGGCGCGACCTGGCCGTCCTTCCGCGGTTCGGTCGCCCCCGAGAGGGTGCCCCCGTCGTAGCGGGCCAATTGGGCGCCGCCGAACTGCAGCGGCGGCTCCACGCGGACCTCGTGGCCCTTCCGCGCGAGCTTGGGGGCGACGCCGCGCGGGAAGCGGTCCTCGATGGCCAGCGCGCCGTCCTCCCGGTAGCGCCACCGCGGGGCATCGAGTGCGGCCTGGATGGGCATGTCGTAATCGACGATATTCGCGAGGGTCTGGAGGTGGCCCTGTGGCTGCATGTACCCGCCCATGACGCCGAAGGCCGCCCAGTCGTCGCGGCCGGAGTCGGCGCCGAAGTGCGCCAGGCCCGGAACGAGCGTGTGGAAGGGGCGCTTGCCGGGTTCCAGGCGGTTGGGGTCCTCGGGGTCGAGCGAGAAGGAGGCCCCGCGGTTCTGGAGCGCGATGCCGGTATCACCGGCGACGAGGCCGCTCCCGAAGCCCATGTAGCGGGAGTTGATGTAGGAGACGACGTTGCCCTCGGCGTCGGCGACGGTCAGCAGGACGGTGTCGGCGTCCTCGCCCACGGCGCCGGGCGTGCCGACCTCGACGTCGGTCAGCGCCTCCTCGCCGACCAACTGGGCGCGCTCGCGGGCGTACGATTTCTCGTGGAGTGCCATCACGTCCTCGTAGTCGGGGTCGGTGATGTAGTGGTGGCCGTCCGTGAAGGCGACCTTTAGCGCCTCCGCGAAGGCGTGGACCCGCTCGGGGGAGTCGTAGGGGTGTTCGCCGGCGCCGATTTCCTCGGCGATGTTCAGGGCCTCGAGGGCGACCTGGCCCTGGTTGTGCGGGCCGAGTTCGAACACCTCGACGCCGTTGTAGGTCGTCGAGAGCGGCTCGGGCCACTCCACCTCGAAGTCCGCGAGGTCGTCGACGGTCATGAACCCGCCCTGTGCCTGGATCTCCTCGGCGATGGCCTCCGCAACTTCGCCCTCGTAGACCACGTCGGCGCCCTCCTCGGCGACCCGCTCCATCGTCGCCCCGAGCGCGGGCAGTCGGACGGTCTGGCCGACCGAGGGCGATTCACCGCCGAAGAGGTAGGCCTCGCGGGCGTTGTCGTCGGTAAAGAGGGCCTCGGCGTGTTCCCACTGTGCGGCGACGACCTCGGTGACGGGGTAGCCGTCGGTGGCGTAGCGGATGGCCGGCTGGAGGGCGTCGGCGAGCGTCCGGCGGCCGTACTCCCGGACCGTCGCCTCCCAACCCCGGGCGGTGCCGGGGACGGTGACGGCGTGGGGGCCGTGGACCGGCATCTCCGCCTCGGTGGGGTCGGTGTCGTCGTCGGCGACGGCCTCGCGGACACGTTCGCGGGCCGCGCCCTCGGGGGCGCCCCCGGAGGCGCGCATCGCACCCACCTCGCCGTCGGCCGTCCGGAACAGCGCGAAGACGTCCCCGCCCAGCCCCGTCGAGGTGGGTTCGACGACGTTCAGCGCGGCGGCGGTGGCGACGGCGGCGTCGAAGGCGTTGCCCCCGTCGCGGAGCAGTTCGCGGCCGGCCTCGGCGGCGAGTGGCTGGCTGGTGGCGACGATCCCCTCGCTCGCGTAGACGGTCGGGCGCCGCGAGTCGAAGCGGTCGAGGTCCGGGTCGCGGGTGTCCATACCCCCCGTTCTCCCCCGAGGTCCAAACCTCTTGTCGATGCGGGTGTTTGCTGGACTATGCTCGTCTGTTCGGAGGCGGAAGTCCGCGAGATACTCGAGCTGGCGGCGCTCGTCCCGGTGGTGGAGGCGGCGCTGGCCCGGCAGGCCCGCGGCGAGGTCGAGCGGCCCGACCGGCCACACTTCCCCGTCGGGCGGGGGTTGGACGGCGGGGAGGAACTGGGAACGGGGATCGCGATGCCCGCCTACATCCACGGCGCCGAGCAGTACGCGACCAAGCTGGTGGGCGTCCACGAGGCCAACCCCGACCGGGGCCTGCCGACGGTCAACGCCGTGGTCGCCCTGACCGACGCCCGGACGGGGCTGCCCGAGGCACTGCTCGCGGGCAACGCGCTGACGAACGCCCGGACGGCCTGCATCGGCGCGCTCGCCGTCAGGGAATTCGCGCCAGACGCCCGCACGCTCGGGGTCGTCGGCGCTGGCGCGCAGGCCCGCTGGCAGACCCGGGCCATTGCGACCGTCGCGGACCTGGCCGACGTGCGCGTGTACTCCCCCAGCGACTCCCGGGAGGCGTGTGCCACCGACCTGCGGGAGGCGGGGGTCCCAGCCCGCGCGGTCGACTCGCCGCGGAGGGCCGTCGAGGGTGCCGATGCGGTGGTGACGGCGACGACCGCCACGGAGCCGGTCTTCCCGCCCGACGCGCTCGCACCTGGCGCGCTGGTCGTCGCGGTCGGCGCCTACACCGGGGAGATGCAGGAACTGGACCCGGCGGTCCTCGAGGGGGCCGAGACGGTCCTGGCCGACGTGCCAAGCGAGGTCGCGGAGACCGGCGACCTGCTCTCGACCGACCTCGGAGTCGAGGACCTGACGGAGTTCGGCGAGAGGCTGAACGGCGACGACGACCCGCCCGCCGGCCGAGTCGTCGTCGCGAGTGTCGGGACCGCGGTGCTGGACGCCGCTGCCGGCACCTTCCTCTACGAGCGCGCTCGGGAGGAGCCCGTCGGGACCGACATCGCGCTGTGGGAGTGAGCTACTCGCGGTCCAACCGGTCGGCTGCGGACTCGAAGCCCATCTCGTCCTGCTCGCGACTCCGGCGGGTCTCGCGGGCGGCGATGGCCTCGGGGTCGGGCGCGACATCGTCGTCGATGCGGCCCCAGGAGTCGTGCACTTTGGCGTGACACCACCGGCAGAGGTAGACCGTGATCTCGTGGCCCGTCGACTCCCTGTCGGCGTACGAGAGGTGATGTTCCTCCAGCAGCGGGCGCTCGTCGTCGTGTGCGAGCCGGACCTCCGCGAGCCCGCAGCGGACACACTCCCGGTCGTGCTGCCGACAGCGGAAGTGCGGGCAGTCGGCCCACGTCCAGGGGCCGGGGAGGTCGGAGCCGTCGCCGCTCTCCGGGGATCCGTCGGCGACTTTTGGGGTGTCCCGGCTGCCAGTGGCGACGACGGGACACCGGAAGTCCTCGGCACTGCGGGCGTCCGCGAAGGCGGGGTCGCGGTCGCCGTGCTCGACCGCGAACCGGCAGCGGCCGTCGTCTGTGAGGTGGTCACACCGGTCGACGTGGGCGTACGGGTCCGCGACGCCGACCGAGGTCCCGGCGTCGGTCTCCTCCATGCCCGTGGATACGGCCCGGCGGGCTTGAGTCCGGCGGTGGGAGGAAGCGGAGGTGACAGCAGTTTGTGTAACCGGGCCGCAGCTCTGTACAACAACAAAGCCCCGGCGGAGTGACCTCCCGCGACTCGCTGCGCGCTTCCGTCGCTCACTACGCTCGCTCCGTGCAGTGCTCGCGTCGCCGGGGTTCGGCCACTCCGCCGCCCCTTTTTGTCCCGCCCACCACCACACACCTCCCCAGCCGATTGTGGTGCTCGGCCTCCGGCCTGCGCTCCTCATCCCTCGCACGGCGGCTGTCGCGGCAGAGCCGCCGCGACAGCGCGCGCCGAGTGTATAATTCCGGTCGTCGTCTGCCCTGACGGATACGACCGAGCGACCCGCCAGCGTTTAAGACCCTCGCACGTGTCGGTCGACCCGTATGTCAGATGATGTCACACTCGACGTAACGGACGGGGTCGCCACGCTGACACTCGACAATCCGGAGAAGATGAACGCCCTCTCGCCGGGGATCGTCGCGGGCGTGGAGCGCGCGCTCGGGGAGGTCGCCGAGCACGACGACGCGCGGTGTGTCGTGGTCGAGGGCGCGGGCGACGCGTTCTGTGCCGGCGGGGACATCGGCGGGATGAGCGACCGGGAGGACGTCTCCGGCCACGAGCGCGCCCAGGGGGTCATCGACTCCGCGACCAGCGTCGCTGGCGGGCTCTACGACTGTGACCTGCCGACGGTCGCCAAGGTCGACGGCTACTGCGTCGGTGCGGGGATGGGCGTGGCGCTGTCCTGTGACGTGGTGCTGGCCAGCGAGGACGCCACTTTTGGCCTGGCCTTCCGGAACGTCGGGCTGAGCCTCGACTACGGCACCTCTTACTTCGTGACCCAGGCGGTCGGCCCCTACAAGGCCAAGGAGCTGGCGCTGACCGCGGAGATGCTCTCCGGGGAGGAGGCCGAAGAGATGGGGCTCGTGAACCACGCCTACGCCCCCGGCGAGTTCGACGCGAAGGCCGACGCCTTCGTCGAGACCGTCGCCGCCGGGCCGACGGTCGCCCTGGAGTACTCGCTGAACAACATCGACCGCGCGGCCCGCCGGACCGTCGAGGAGGCCATCGAAGCGGAGTCCCAGGCCCAGAGTTTCGCCACCCAGACACGCGACCACGAGGAGGGGGTCGCGGCCTTCGCCGAGGACCGCGAGCCCGAGTTCGAGGGGCGATAGATGGCCGCGGAGATCCACACCGACCTCTCGGGCGGCGCGTTCACCATCACGATGGACGAACCCGACCGGGGGAACCCGCTCTCCCGGGAGACCTACCGGGAGCTCTGTGCCGCACTCGAGGCGGCCGACGGGACCGACGCCCGGTGTCTCGTGCTCGAGGGGGCCGGTGACGCCTTCTCGACGGGCGCGGACATCGAGAGCCTCGGGACCGAGGACGAACCACCAACCCTCGAGGAGCGCGTCGAGACGATCCAGACCCACGAGCACCGCTTCGCCCGGGAGCTCATCGAACACCCCCTGCCCTCCGTGGCGAAGGTCGACGGGGCGGCCATCGGCGACGGCGCCTGCTTCGCGCTGGCCTGTGACATCCCGCTGGCCAGCGAGCGCGCCCGGATCGGGTTCTCCCACGCCCGCTTCGCGCTGAGCATGGACTGTGCGGGCTCGTACGTCCTGCCGCGGCTGGTCGGGCGCGGGGTGGCCATGGAGCTCGCGCTGACCGGGAAGATCATCGACGGCGAGCGCGCCCACGAACTCGGCTTGGTCAACCACGTCTACCCCGACGAGGAGTTCGAGCAGCGGGCCGACGACCTCGTCGAGGAGCTTGCGACGGGTGCGCCGATCGCCCAGCGACAGATCAAGCGGCTCGTCCGGAAGGGGTACGACCGGGACCTCGACGAGGTACTCCGGGACGAGGCGACGAGCCAGGTCGTCGCCGCCGACACCGACGACTACGACCGCGCCGCCGAGGCGCTCCGGACGGGCGAGGAGCCGACCTTCGAGGGACAGTAGGGCACCCGGAGGGCAGCCGGCGGCCACAACCTTTTGCTCCGAGACGCCGAGCGAGGGGTATGCGCGTGCTCCACGAGCCCGACCCTGGCGCCGGTGCCGACGCGGGGGGAGGGCAGCGGACCAGTTGGAACGAGCGCGCGCCCCGGCACGACGGGGCGAGCGCACGCGTCCTCGCCACGGCGGTCGAGCGCCCGGCGTCGGCGCTCGCACACGCGAAGGGGCTGCGCTTTCGCCGCGAGCTGCCCGAGGACTACGCCTTCGTGATGGACGTGGGACGCGCGAGTTCGTTGCCGCTGCTGGGCGGGCCGCGGTGGACCGTCGTCGACATGCTGTTCGTGCACGTCCCCCTCGATGTCCTCTGGCTGGTCGATGGGGAGGTCGTCGGGACGAAACGGCTCCGCCCGTGGACGGGGGTCGGTGCCGGGAAGGCCGACACCATCGTCGAACTGCCGGCCGGGGCCGCCAGTGACGTGACCGCCGGCGACACCGTCCGGGTCGTCGAGGCGGGGGACGACGGGGCTCCGGGCGATACCGGGGCCGGTAGCTGACGCCGGCAGACAGACAGGTTTATAACCCAGGGTTGCCCCACGCTCACATGGACACCATGACCGGTGATCGATTTATTCGGGGGCCACCCCAACACAGCCCCACTCTCTGACGCCGGCGACGTACAGTTTCTCGACACCACACTGCGTGACGGGGAGCAGGCCCCTGGCGTGTCGCTGACGCCCGACGGGAAAGAGCGCATCGCGCGGGCGCTCGACCGGGCCGAGGTCGACCTCATCGAGGCCGGGAGCGCCTGCACCGGCCCGGGCGAGCGCGAGACCATCTCGCGGGTGACGGACCTGGACCTCGACGCGACGGTCACGAGCTTCTGTCGCGGTATCAAAAACGACATCGACCTCGCCCTGGAGTGTGGCGTGGACGGGGTCGACCTGGTCGTGCCGGCGAGCGACAAGCACATCGAGCGGAAGGTCGGCACCACCCACGAGGACAACGTCCGGACGACCGCGGAACTGGTCGCGTACGCCAAAGACCACGGCCTCTGGGTCGAGGTCATCGGCGAGGACGGCTCCCGAGCGGACTTCGACTATCTCGAGGAGCTGATGGCCGCGGCACTCGACGCGGGCGCCGACCGGGTCTGTTACGCCGACACCGTCGGCCACGCCACGCCCGACGAGACCCTCGAGGCGGTCTCGCGGCTGACCGACCTGGGTCCGACGAGCACCCACACCCACGACGACCTGGGGCTGGCCGTGACGAACGCCCTCGTGTCGGTCGCGGCCGGCGCCGACCTCGTCCACGGCACGATCAACGGCATCGGCGAGCGGGCCGGTAACGTCGCTCTCGAGGAGGTGGCCATCGCGCTGGACCACGGCTACGGGGTCGAGCCGATGGACCTCTCCGAGGTGTACGACCTCGCCCAGCTGGTGGCGAAGCTGACGGGGATCCCGCTGGCCCCGAACAAGGCCGTCGTGGGGGAAAACGCCTTCACCCACGAATCGGGGATCCACACCGACGGCACCCTCAAGGACGAGGCGATGTACGAGCCCTACCCGCCTGAAAAGGTCGGGCGGGAGCGCCGGCTGGCGCTTGGCAAACACGCCGGCCGCGCGGGCGTCGAGGCGGCGCTCACCGAACACGGCTTCGACCTCGACGACGATGGCATCGACGAGGTCGTCACCCGCGTGAAGGCCATCGGCGACCGCGGGAAGCGGGTGACCGACGCCGACCTGCTGACCATCGCCGAGGAAGTCGAGGGCCGGGACCGCGAGCGCCGCGTCGAGTTGCTCGACCTGACCGCGGTCTCGGGCGTTACCCCGCCGACGGCGAGCGTCCGGCTCGACGTCGAGGGCGAGGAACGCGAGAACGCCGCCACCGGCTCCGGGCCGGTCGACGCGGCGATGAACGCCGCCGAGGAGGCCCTCTCCCACGAGGCCGACGCCTCGCTCGAGTCCTACCACGTCGACGCCATCACCGGCGGCACCGACGCCGTCGTCACCGTCGAGGTGGAGATGTCCAGGGACGACGACCACGTCACCGTCACCGCCTCCGACTCGGACATCACCTCGGCGTCGGTGACGGCGATGGTCGACGCGATGGACCGGCTGGTCGAACGCGGGGACGCCGAGGTCGTCGCCGACGACTGACGCCGTTTCCCCGGCTTTTCGCGGCGCTCAGTCGTCGGTCAGGTCCGCGTCCGCGGAGTCGGTCGCAGCCGTCCCTTCGCCGGGTTCGTCGCCGACGCCGACCTTGTCTTCGGTGAGGTCGGCGTCGCGCCAGGTACCTCGCTCGAACCACGCGAAGGCGATCACCGCGGCGATGATACTCGAGAGGGCGAAACCGAGCCAGATCCCCTGTGGCGTCTTCTGCCCGAAGATCCAGAAGTCGACGGGGATGATGTCCTGCGAGGCGACGTAGGCGATGGGCAGGCGGATGACCCCGAACATGATGAGCGCGATCGCGGCGGCGGTCAGGGTCTTGCCGGCGCCGCGCAGCCCGCCGCTGTAGGCCCGGAGGATGCCGACGAACCCGAAGGTGGGGGCGACCCAGCGCAGGAAGGTGGCGCCCTGGTCGACCACCTCGGGGTCGCTGTCGAAGACCGCGATGATCTCGGGCGCGAACACGAAGATCACCACCCCGAGCCCGGCCAGCAGGAGGAAGGCGACCTTCGCGGCGAAGCGGTTGACCGCCGCGACGCGGTCCTGTTTGCCGGCGCCGATGTTCTGCCCGGTCATCGTCTCGACGCCGCGGTCGATGGCGATGGCGGGCATAAAGACGAGCGAGAACACGCGGATGCCGACCCCGAAGGCCGCGACGACGGCCGTTGGGAACAGCGTCACCACGAAGAGGACGGCGTTGACCGAGACCGCCCGGCCGGTGTTCTCGATGGAGGCTGGGACGCCGATCCGGACCAGCTTGCGGGCGTAGGAGAGGTCGGGCCGGAGGTCGGCGACCCGGACCCGGATCCCCCGGTAGCCCCGGAGCATGATCGCCATGCCGACGACCATCGCCAGCCCGCGGGCGAAGACGGTCGCGACCGCCGCTCCCTCGACGCCCATCCGGGGGAACGGCCCCCACCCGAAGATGAGGAGCGGGTCGAGCGCGATGTTGAGCACCACGGTCCCGAACATGACGACCATGGGTGTGACCGTGTCGCCGGCCCCGCGCATCAGCGAGATGAACACGAAAAAGCCGAACATGAAGGGGAGCCCGAGCGTGATCACGGCGAGGTAGTCACCGGCCAGCCCCGTCACGGACGGCTCGGCGGCGAACAGGCCGAGCAGGTCCCGGACGAAGTAGAACCCGACCCCGCCGAGCAGCGTCGCGGCGATGAGCGAGAACACCACCGTCTGGGAGGCGGCGTACTGCGCCTCGCGGGTCTCCTCGGCGCCGGTGTGCTGGGCGACCAGGACGCTGCCCGCGATGGTCAGCCCCATCCCCATCGAGATGAAGAGGAAGACCAGCGGGAACCCCAGGCTGATCGCCGCCAGCGCCTCCGTGCTGTACTGGCCCAGCCAGAACGTGTCCGCCAGGTTGTACGCCACCTGCAGGAGGTTCGTGATGACGATCGGTAGCGAGAGGAAAAACAGCGACTTGCCGATGGGCCCCCCGGTCAGGTTCAGTTCCTCCTGGCTCTTGAAGAGGCTGCCGACGCGCTCCCGCAGCGTCATCGTGCCTCCGAGGCCGCGTTCCCGTCGTCGGAGCTGGTCCCGGTCCCGGTGTCGGCCTCCGTTCCCGTCGCTGTCCCGCCGGCGTCGGCCGTCCCCGCCGCGAGGTTGGTTTCGACGTAGGAGTGGAGCATCCGCCGGGTGCAGTCGGTGTCCTGGCCGACCGACACCCGCTTGGTGCCGGCGCCGTCGAGCGCCGTCACCAGAAAGCGGGCGGTGTCCTCGGGGTCGACCGGGCGGAACTCCCCGGCCTCGATCCCCTCGCTGATGAGGGTCCGCGCCTGTTCGTAGAGGAAGCTGTCGAACCGCTCCAGCCGCTCGCGGACTTCCTCGTCGTAAGGGGCCTGGGCCTTCAGCTCCAGCATCGCGGTCCCGAAGGCCACCCGCTCGTCCTCGTCGGGCTCCGGGGGCACGAGCACGTCGTCGATGAAGGTCTCCAGGCGCTCGGCCGGCGTCGACCCCACGGGGTCGCGCACCCGGTCGGTGAACTCCGCGTAGAGGTAGTCCAGAAAGGAAACCAGCAGGTCGTGTTTGCTGTCGTAGTGGTAGTGGAGGGCGGCCTTGGAGACGTCGGTCTCGTCGGCGATGTCCTGCATCGTCAGGGAGGCGTAGCCGTGGGCGCAGAGCGCGCGATAGGTCGCCTCCATCAGCGGGTCGGCGTCCTCGTCGGTCATCTACTCCTATTAACTGACCAGTCAGTAAGTATCTTCTGAACTCCACGCAGCGGGAGCGGCAGACGGTCTTCTGTGTCGGCTTCTCCAGGCCGCTGCCGGCCGGTTCGGCACCGTCTCACACGATGTACCGTTCGAGGATACAGCGTGTCCGGCCGGGGGCTCCGGGTGGGTGCACCGACCGGGGACAGTTATAACCGAGGCCGCGGCGACACACGCGGACGATGGAGCGAGCGACCATCGGCGAGGGCGGTATCGACTACTACTACCAGGACGTCGGCAGCGGGCCGCCCGTGGCCTTCGTCCACGGGTTCAGCGCCAACCACCTGTCGTGGTACCAGCAGGTCCCCACGTTCCGGGACGAGTACCGGTGTGTCGTCCCCGACCAGCGCCGGTTCGGACTCTCGGTCGACACCGCCGGGGTCGGTGTCGGGGCCTTCCCCGACGACCTCCTCGACCTGTTGGACCACCTCGGCGTCGCGGAGACGGCCCTTGTCGGCCACTCGATGGGCGGGTGGACGGTCGGCTCCCTCGCCACCCAACAGCCGGAGCGGGTGAGCGCGCTCGTCCTCTCGGCCACGCCGGGCGGGCTCATCCCGCCGGAACGGCACGAGGAGCTGATGGCCCAGGGAAAATCGCCCGAGGTCGACCCGCTCACGCCCGAGCAGGCGTTTCTCGCCGAATCCATCGACGGGCTGAACCGCGACAAGCCGCCCTCCTGGGAGGAGACCCGGCCGCCGCTGGACGAACTGCCGCTCGATGCCGGGACCGTCGTGGAGGCGGACATCCCCACGCTGGTCGTGGCGGGTGAGGCCGACGAGTTCATGCCGGCGCCGGCAATCGAGGCCGTCGGCGACCGGCTCGACGCGGAGACGGCGGTCATCGAGAACGCCGGCCACTCCGCGTACTTCGAGCAGCCCGAGGCGTTCAACAGCGTCGTCACCGGATTCCTCGACGACCACCTCGGATAAGGTTACTCGGTAGCGAGCCGGTAGGCCGCCTTCGCGTAGGTGTCGGCGGCGCTGTAGCAGTCCGCCCAGCTGGTGTACTCGTCCTCGTTGTGGCTCTTGCCGTCCTCGCTGACCGCGAAGACCATTCCGGTGTCCATGACCTCCGTCATGTGGGTGGCGTCGTGGCCGGCACCACTGACCATCCGGAGACTGTCGTACCCGCCGGCGTCCGCGGCGTCCTGGACTGCGTCGACACACTGGTCCGCGAAGTCGACGGGCGAGGCGCGCATCCGGTCCTCGAAGCTCCAGTCGACCCCCTCACGTGCGGCAGCCGCGTCGGCCTCCGCGAGGACCCGCTGGCGCCCCTCGTCGATGGTCGCGTCGTCGGGGTCCCGCAGGTCCCAGGTGACGGTCGTCTCCGCAGGGACGACGTTGATCGAGTCCGGCGCGACGTCGACCGAGCCGACGGTGGCGACAGTCTGTTCGCCCAGCGCGCCGGGGACCCGCCGGACGCCGGTCACGAAGTCGCTGGCGGCCACCAGCGCGTCCGACCGGGTGTGCATCGGCGTCGGCCCGGCGTGGTCGGCCTCGCCCTCGAAGGTGACCGCACCCCACGAGAAGCCGACGATACCGGTGACGACGCCGACGTCCGCGCCCGCTTCTTCCAGGTAGGGCCCCTGCTCGATGTGGAGTTCGAGGTAGGCCTCGTAGTCCCGCTGTGGCTCTGCCGGCACCTCACCCCTGTAGCCGGTCCGCTCCAATTCTTCGGCCAGCACTGCGCCCTCGGCGTCGGTCTTGGCGTACTCCGTCTCGATGTCGTGGTCGCCGGTCCAGACGCCCGACCCCTGCATCGCGGGCTGGAAGCGCGACCCCTCCTCGTTGGTCCAGTTGACTACCTCGACGGGGTGGGTCGTCTCGATGCCCTGGTCCTCGAGCGCGCGGACGAACTCCAGGGCGGCCACGACGCCCAGCGCGCCGTCGTAGATGCCGCCGTAGGGCTGGGAGTCGAGATGGGAGCCCAGGAGGACCGTCCCCGCGTCGGGGTCTGCCCCCTCGCGGTAGCCGAAGGTGTTGCCGAACTCGTCGACAGTGACCTCGAGTCCCAGTTCCTCCAGTTGCTCGACGAACCAGTCCCGGGCCCGGCGGTCGTCCTCGGAGAGCGCGAGGCGGTGGAGGCCGCCGCCGTCCGTGGCGCCGATCTCCGCTTGCTCCTGCATCGTGTCGACGAGCCGGTCGCGGTCGATCCCGAAGGACATGCTCACCCCCTCGCGGAGGACTCACTAAGAGGTTGGTGCGCGCGGCGGCAGCGGCCGCCGCGCGGGACGGCCGGCGGGGGTAGATTCAAGACCGGGCTCCTGCAGTACGGGGACGTGATACGGAGCTTCGAGGGAACGGAACCGCAGGTCGCGGAGTCGGCCCACGTCCACGAGGCGGCGTACGTCGCGGGCGACGTGGTCCTGAAAGAAGGGGCGAGCGTCTGGCCCAACGCCACCATCAGGGGCGACGCCGGCCAGGTCGTCATCGGCGAGGGGTCGAACCTCCAGGACAACGCCGTGATGCACGAGGGCGGCGAACTCGGCCCGGACGTGACCGTCGGCCACAGCGCCATCGTCCACGCCGCCTACGTCGCCGAGGGGGCGCTGGTCGGGATGAACGCCGTCGTCCTGAACGATGCCCACATCGGCGAGCGGGCCGTGGTCGGCGCCGGCGCGGTCGTCACCGAGGGGACGGAGGTTCCCCCGGAGACGCTGGTGACCGGTGCACCCGCCACCGTCAAAACCGAACTGGCGGACCCGCCGGGAGCGGAGTCGGCCGAGCACTACGCCGCGCTCGCGAAGCGCTACGAGGAGACCTCCGAGCGGCTGGACTGAGTCGGGGGTGGGTCGGCCGAGCCGGGCGCGGCCGGGTCCGCCCCGTCAACCGCCGTCGAAGTCCGGCTCGGGGACGAACCACGCCAGGGTCGCGCCGGCCAGACCCAGGAGGAGCGCCCCGGAGAAGGCGACGAGGTAGCCGCTGTGGTCGATGAGCAGGCCGCCGACCGGCGGGGCGACGAAGCCGCCGAAGGTGGCCATACTGGTGGTGAAGGCCACGCCGGTCGCGGCGACGGCGGGGTCGGCGGTCTCCCGGGCCAGGGGGTACGCCAGGCCGAGGCCGAGCTGGAGAAAGACGCCGGCCACGAGCAGGGCGAGCAGGAGAATTGCGACGGTATCGGCGAGCACGACCAGGAAGATGGCCGGCGCCGAGACGGCGAAGGCAAGCAGGACGACGGGCCGGCGGCGGTGGCCGAACAGCCGGTCGGAGACCGCGCCGCTGCCCGCCCGGGCGACCGCGCCGACTGCCGGGAAGAAGGCCGCGAGCAGCCCGCCCTCCGCGAGCGAGACGCCGACGACCTCCGAGAGGTAGGTCGGCACCCAGCTGGTGACGAAGGCGTACAGCGAGAAGCCGACGAAGGCCACCAGCGCGACGGTCCAGACGGTGGCTGTGGTGAACAGCTTCCCGAAGTCCGCCAGCCGGGCGGTCGCGGTGTCCTCGACGGAGATGTCGAGCCGGTGGCTCGTGACCCAGAACAGGGCGCAGCCGACTGCCGCCGGGACCGCGTAGACGGCGAAGATGGCCGCCCAGCCGAAGCGGTTTGCGACGAGGGGGCCGGTGAGCAGGCCGACCGCGAAGCCGGCCGCGGGACCGCCGCTGAAGACACCGACGGCGGTGGCCTGCCGCGCGGGGTCGAACGCGCGGCCGATGATGTTCACGCCGGCGGTCCAGATGGCCGCCGTGGCCGGTGCGGCAAGCCCCCGGGAGAGCATGAGGGCCCAGAAATCGCCGGCTGCGGCTGCCTGCCAGCTCCAGGCGTACAGCCCGAGGATCGCGAGCGTGGCGGCGACGACCGCCCGGCGGTTGTCGACCCGGTCGATCAGCATCCCCACCGGAACGCCCAGCAGCATCTGCGCGCCAAACATGACGCTGACGAGCAAGCCCGCCGTTGCAGGTCCGAGCGCGAGCTCCTCCCGGATGACCGGCAGCACCCCTGCCGGCACGATGTAGTAGGCGTTGACCGCAGCGATCAGCACTCCCAGGGCGAGGACGACGTCCCAGGGGCCGCCGAGTCGCGAGCGGAGTCGGGTCGTCGGTCCGCCGGCAGCCTGACTCCGGCTCACTCGCCGGTGACGACCGCACCCGCCTCGACCAGCGCCTCGACCTCCGCCTCGGCATAGCCCCGCTCCCGGAGCACCTCCCGGGTGTGTTCGCCGAGTTCTGGTGTCTCCCCGTCGAACTCGGGGACCCAGTCGGTCGTCCGGACGGGCAGGCGGACCGCCTGCGCGGGCTCGTCGGTCTCGAGATTGTAGACGTCGATGAGCATCTCGCGGGCCTCGACGTGGGGGTCCTCGTCGACCAGTTCGGCGACGTCCCGGCGCGGACCTGCGGGCACGCCTGCTTCCGTCAGCAGGTCGACAAGCTCGTCGCGCTCGTACTCCTGGAAGGTCGCTTCCAGTTCCTCCCGCAGTGGGTCGTCGTGGTCGTCGCGTTTCGCGTTGGTCTCGAAGCGGGGGTCCTCGAGCAGGTCCTCGCGGCCGATGGCCCGGGCGGTCCGCTCCCAGAGCATGTCGTTGACCGCACAGAGGTAGAAGGGTTCGTCGCCGGCGGCGTGGTAGATGTCGTTGGGCGAGAGGCCGCCGAAGGAGGTCCCGTGGCGCGTGGCCACCTCGCCGGTCTCGGCGTACTTGGCGGCCCAGTAGCCCATCCAGCCCGCGGCGACGTCGAACAGCGAGATGTCGACGTGGGCCCCCTCGCCGGTGTGCTCGGCCTCGTGCAGCGCCGCCGAGGTCATGAACGCGGCGTTGGCGCCGGTCGCGCAGTCGATGACGCTCGCGCCGATCCGGACTGGCGGGCGGTCGGGGTAGCCGATGACGGACATCAGCCCGCTCATCGCCTGGATCACGGGGTCGTAGGCGGGGAAGTCGGCGTAGGGGCCGTCCTGCCCGAAGCCGGTGACGGAGGTGTAGACCACCTCGGGGTTGTACTCTTTGACGGACCCGTAGTCGATCCCGAACTTTTCGGTGACGCCGGGCCGGAAGGACTCGACGATGACGTCGGCGCTGTGGGCAAGCTCCTGGACGAGGTCCTGGCCCTCGTCGCTCTTGAGGTCGACCGCGAGGCTGCGCTTGCCGTCGGTGTTGAACGTGGCGAACATCGACCCGCCGATGAGGTCCCGGAAGGCGTCCCCGCCCGGCGGTTCGACCTTGACGACGTTGGCGCCCAGCGTGGCCAGCCGCTGGGTGCAGGCCGGGCCGGCGATGGACTGTGTCAGGTCGAGGACGTCCACGTCGGTGAACGGTTGCATGCGCCCGGATGCGCCCGTGCCCCACAAAACGGTTCCGAC
>JAZKSZ010000212.1:0-3367 GCA_036625795.1 Haloarculaceae archaeon | reverse complement strand
GACTACTCCTCCAGCGGCTCGACAAGTTCGACGACGTGGCCGTCGGGGTCCTCGACGAAGGCGGTCCGGGCGCCCGCCTCGGGCTGGTCGCCGGGCTCTTTCACGACGCCGTGGTGGTCGATGGCCTCGAAGGCCGCGTCGACGTCCTCGACGCCGACGGCGACGTGGTCCCAGGCCGTCCCCTGCTCGAACTCGGTTTCCCCTTCTGTGTCGGAGAGCTGGAGCTCGAAGCCGTCACCGTCGGCGACGTAGACGTTCCGGCCGGTGCCATCGGCGGTGGTGAACTCCCAGGAGTGCTCGAACCCGAGGTTCTCGACGTACCAGTCCGCGAGGCGGTCGGCGTCCGAGACGTTCAGACACATGTGGATCGTCGTGGCGTCCATACCCCGAGTGTGCGGCCCCGGCTCTTAAGCCGGCCGGTCGAACCCGCCTGACCCCCCGGCTTGGGGCACACGCGCCGCCACGCTCGCGTCCGCGACCCGCCCCTCCGGTCTGTGGGCTACGTCTCGACGCCGGTGACCTCGAAGCGGGCGCCGCCGTCGTCGGACGCTGCCACCGTCAGGTCCCAGCCGTGGGCGTCGACGACCTGCTCGACGATCGCCAGCCCGAGCCCGGTCCCCGACCCGCTGCCCGTGTAGCCCGGCTCGAGCACGCGCTCTCGGTCCACGGGCAGGATCCCGGGGCCATCGTCCTCCACGTAGAAGCCGTCCGGGAGCGGGCCGACGGTCACGGTCACCCCGGAGCCGGCGTGCTGGACCGCGTTGCGAAAGAGGTTCTCGAAGACGTGGGACAGCCGGTCGCGGTCAGCGGAGACGACCCGGTCGCCCTCGACGGCCAGCGACGCCGCTTCGGTTGCGACGGTCGTCCAGGCGTCCGCCGCCAGGGTCGCAACCTCGACGGATTCACGCGAGTCGATCGCTTCGCCCTCTCTGGCGAGACTGAGCACGTCGGCGATGATCCGCTGCATCCGGTCGTGGGCGTCGCTTATCCGCTCGAGCTGGTCGACGACTTCCGGGTCCTCGACCCGTTCCTTGAGGGCGTTCGTCCGCCCCAGCGCGACGTCGAGCGGGTTCCGGAGGTCGTGGGAGACCACGCTCGCGAACCGGTCGAGCTGTTCGTTCTCCCGCTCCAGCCGCTCGCACCGTCGCTCCCAGTCGGTCTCGTCGTGGAGGTGGGCGAGTCGCCCGACCCGCTCGCCGCCGGCGCGGACGGGCGAGAGGGCTACCTCCAGACTCCGGCTCCCCGCTGCAGTCTCGGCCTCGACGACGCCCTCGTTGCCGGTCTCGATCCGCTCGCGAAGCGCCGGCTGCTCGGCGAGGACGGCGGACAACTCCTTGCCGGTCGGCGCCTCGGCGTCGAACCACTCCCGGAACGCCCGGTTGGCGTCGAGAACCCGGCGGTCGTCGACGACGACGAGGGCGTCCTCCACCGCGTCGACGACCGCCTCCCGCGTGCCCGGCGGCACATCACGCATCGTTCACAGTTGGGGCTGCTGGCACAAATATGTGGGAGAAACCGGCGGGCCGCGATCGGTGCGTTTACCCGACGGTGCGGCCTTCGCCCGCTATGCCAGTCCCGCGCTCCGCCGTCGACGATGTCAGACCGCTCACCTTCCGAGAACCCGACGAAGTCCTCGAATCGGACGAGTTCTACACGGTCTACGAGGTGGCCCGCCTGCTCCAGGGGCTCGAGCCCGACGCCGAACTCGACCGGGGGACCGAGGACGTCCTGCTCGACTGGGCGATCCCGTGGATGGTCGTCAACCGCGACGCGCTCGTCTTCGCCGAGCCCGCCGCAGACGACGAGCCGGGGCTGTACGGCCTGGCGTGACGGTGCTGGTCGCGGGTGCCCGGGAGGTCGACGCCGGCAAGACGACCTTCTCGACGGGCCTGCTCGCGCGGACCGGCGCCGTCGGGTTCAAGCCCCGTGCCGGTAACGACCGGTGGTTCCACCACGACGACTACCGCGACGCTGTCGAGCAGGGCCGGCTGTTCGGGAAGGACGCTCGCCGGCTCGCGGCCGCAAGCCCGGGCGACCTGGCGCCCGAAGCCATCAATCCCGTCCACCGGCTCTGGGAGCCCACGCCCGGCCGGTCGGGGCCGCTGGGCCGCGAGGGCCGCACGTTTCTCGTCGACCGCGCCGGCGACCGCTACGTCGTCAACGGCGACCGACAGCTCCCCGAGCGTCTCGGGGAAGCGCTCCCGATGGAGGACGCTGTCACCGTCGACTCGCTGTCCGAACTGAACCGCGCGATGGAGACCTACCACCTGCCGGCGATGGAGGCCGCCGGCGAGGACATCGCGGCGGTCGACCGGGCGGTCGTCGAGTCCTACGGTGACGTCGCCCGGCCGCTCCGGGACCTCGACCCAGACGCCGTGGCGGTCGTGGAGCCGACCCGCCTGCGCGTCGTCGACGGCGACCGTTACCGGAAGGGGTGTGCGGTCGCCGCGGGCGGCCCCCGCGAGGGCCAACTCGAGGAACACGTCGGGGACGTGCTCGGTCTCGTCGACCCCGTGGCGACGGTCGACCTGCCGGCACTCTCCGGCGAGGAGCGTTCGGACCCCGAGACAGTCGCGCGCGCTTACGAGGCGGCCTACGACGAACTGCTGGCGGTCGCGGGCTGGTAGCCGGCTCCGGCGCCCTCCGCCGTTTCACCGCATCTGGGCGGCCTGCAGTGCGAATTCGATGTCCTGACGGGGGTTCCGGTCGACGCTGGGGCCGTGGCCGGTGTGCATCTCTTCGAGGTGGTCGACCCGCTCGAGCAGCCGCTGGATGCTGTCGACCAGTAGCTCCCGATCCCCTTCCGCGAGGTCCGTCCGGCCGAAGCCGCCGTTGGCGAAGACCAGGTCGCCGGCGAAGAGCACGCCCGGCCCGGGCGCGTACAGGCAGACGTGGTCGTTCTTGTGGCCTGGGGTGTGGATGACCTCGTAGCTGTCGTCGCCCAGCCGGACGGATCCGTCCTCGGTCAACGGGCGCGTGACCCCGTCCTGGTCGGTGTCGTACCCCCAGACGTCGACCCCGAAGGCGTCGACTACGTCCGGGAGGTTTCCGACGTGGTCGGAGTGGGTGTGGGTGAGCACGAGCGCGTCGAGGCCGTCGGCGTACTCGCGGACCGCGCTCGCGACGTCGAAGTCGTTGCCCGCGTCGACCAACACTGTCCGCTCGCCGGTCACGAGGAAGGCGTTGCTGGTAAAGCCCTGGACGGTGGCGGCGAGGTTGCGGATCATGGCTACCACTCGGGGGGCGGCGTGCTTGTCGGTGACGGTTGCGGGCGGGGTTCGTCCCCGCCGCGAGGGACCGCCTCACTCCTCCAGCAGGAGGTTCCGGAGGATGTTCCCGTAGGCCGGCCGGGTGATGAGCACGCCGA
>JAZKSZ010000011.1:0-19542 GCA_036625795.1 Haloarculaceae archaeon | reverse complement strand
CGGTCGTTCTCGATGACCATCTTGTGGGTCTCGTCCTCGTCGCGGGGGTTCTCGAAGTGCTCGACCGCCACGTCCAGGCCGTGGTCGGCGCCGACGTCGGCGATAGTCTCGGCGACCTCGACGATGCTGATGGCGCGGGTGACCTGGTTGTAGACCGTCAGGTCCTCGGGCCGCTCGGCGGGGTCGGCCAGCGCGAGCCGGGCCAGCCCCTCGACGGCGTCTTCGAGGCCGATGAAGGGCTTGCGCTGCTCGCCCTTGCCGTAGACCGTCACGGGGTAGCCGGCGACGGCCTGTGCACAGAAGCGGTGGGCGACCGTCCCGAAGTAGTAGTCGAAGTCGAAGCGGGTCTTCAGCCGGTCGTCCGCGCGGGTCTCCTCGGTCTCGGTGCCGTAGGTGATGGCGGTCCGGACATCGGAGATGGGCAGGTCGAACTGCCCGGCTGCGAGCCGGAGGTTGGCGGCGTCGTGGCTCTTTGACTGGTGGTACCACGACCCTCCCATCGCCGGGAAGGGGACATCGTCGCGCTCCCCCTGATTCTCCATCGTCGCGCCGCCCTCGGGGATCGGGAACTCGGGGGCACCGTAGACACCCGTCGTCGTGGTCTCGATGAAGTGGGTGTCCGTCAGGTCGTGCTCGTGCAGGCCGAAGACGAGGTTGCGGGTGGCCTGCATGTTGTTGTGCTGGGTGTAGTTGGCCCGCTCGCCGTTGATCTGGGAGTACGGCGCCGAGGGCTGGGCGGCGGCGTGGACGACCGCCGCCGGGTCGTGGACCTCCAGCAGCTCGTCGACGAAGGCGCGGTCGGCCAGGTCGCCCTCCACGGCCGAGAGATTCGAGAGGCCGTGGACCTCCCGGGCCGCGTCGAGGCGCTCGTCCAGGCTCGCGACGGGGGTGGCGCTGGTGGCGCCGACCTCGCTCACCCACTCGCGGCGGGCGCCGTTGTCGACGATCAGGACGCGCTGGTCGGTCCGGTCGGCGATGCGCAGGGCGGTCGGCCACCCGATGTAGCCGTCACCGCCAGTGACGATGATGCTCATAGTTACTCACTTTGTGAGTAACCAGTCCGGAATAAGTATCTTCGGGGATCGACCGGCGCTGGCGCTCCGGGGTTGCTGGTCCACGGGGTATCGTCCGGGTCAGCGCAGTGCGTACCGCTCGCTGCCGACGTAGTTCCAGAGGCCGCCGCCGGCGACCGCACCCAGGTCCGAGAGCCAGAACGGCAGCGCGAGCAGGTGCAGGCCGGTCAGCAGCGCCGCGATGTAGACGACGTAGCCGACGGCGTAGACGCCGAGATACCGGCCGAAGCGCCGGAGGATACCGCCGGGCCGCTCGAAGGTCACCAGCCAGTTCAGCAGGAACGTCCAGCCGATGGTGCCGAAGAAGGCGACGGTCCCAGCCACCATCACGGAGGTGGCCCCCACGAGCCACAGGAACAGGACGACGTTGAGGGCTGCGCCGGTCAGCCCGACGGCGCCGAACTCGACGACCCGAACCGCGCGCTCGGCCGGGCATAGCCGAGTGACTCCGAGCGTCCGCAGGGCCGCCTCGAGCGTCGTCTCGAGTCTTGCAAGTAGCTGTGTGGACATGAGTAGCTGCGGGAAGAGCCCGTCCCTGTGCCGGGACACCATGGCTCGAGGGTTAAAAAGTCGGCGGCTACAGGTCAGAACTCGCCCAGGGAGGCCTGGTCACGAGCCGCCAGCACGTCACGGCTGGTCTGCCAGGACTCGCGGGCGCAGGCCGGCAGCGAGCCGTGCTCGTCGACGTAGCGCCGGAGGAACGTGCGGGTCGTCTGGTCGCTGGGGTAGCCGCTACCGACGTCGCCGTACTCGGCGGCCAGGTCGGCGACGTGTGCCTCGCGGGCGGACTTGGCGACGATGCTCGCCGCGCCGACGATAGCGTGGGCCTCGTCGGCGCCGTGTTCGGCACGGATCGTGGGCGGGGCCCGACGCTCCACGCGGCGCTCGAACCGGACGGCGTTGGTGTCCCCGGCGTCGACGACAGCTTCGTCGTCGGGCCCGGCCGCGTCTGCGAGGGTCTCCGAATGGGCGAGGACGGTCAGTTCGTTCATGTCCGTCTCGGGGTCGTCGATGCGCTCGACGGGGATCTCGACGACGGCGACCGCGTCCGCCGCTTCCCGGACCGCACTGGCCAGCCGCTCGCGGCGCTGGGCGGGGATCCCTTTGGAGTCGCCGACCCCCTCAGGGAGGTCGGCAGGGTCGGCCCTGACCGCTGCCGCGAACATCGAGCCCAGCACGGGCCCCTTCCCGGCCTCGTCGACGCCGACGCGCATGCCTGGCGGTCAGCCGCGGACAAAAAAAGCCTTGTGAGCGGCTGTCTGCCGGGTGGCTGTCGGCCGGCTGCCGGCCGTCAGACGACCGGAGGCCGCTGCCTGCTCGCCGCGTGAGGCGCGCGAGGCGCGCAACCCTCACCTCGAACTTCAGACGAAGTACTCCTCGTCCCCGAAGGGCTCCTCCTCGCCCTCGACGGCGAGCACGTCCAGCGCGGTCACCGTCACCTCGATGCCAAGCAGGGTCGCGAGGCTGGGCTCGGTCCGGCCCTCGTCGCCGTGGGCCAGTTCCTTCACGTACAGCCCTCCTTCACCGTGGACCTCGAGGGTCGCGCCGTGCCCCCCTGCATCGAGGTCGCCGTCGATGTCGTACACCTCCCGGGTCCGGGTCCTGGAGGCCCGCCGGTGGTCGACGCGCTGGGGCGTCTCCTGGCTGATGGTCGCACCGGCCAGGTCCCGGAGCGCCCCCTCGAAGCTGGCGCGGTCGACGGGGACGTCGAAGGTCACCTCCAGCCGGTAGGTCTTGCTCGCCGGGTGTTCCTTGACCCGCTCGACCATCCGGTGGGTGGCCAGCCGGAGTCCCTCCACCTCCACCTTCCCGTCGGCGAAGTCGTTGACCTCGGTTTCGAGCGCGTCGGTGTCGACGTCCCGGCGACGTGGCTCGTCGACCTCGACGACGAAGGGGCGGCCGGTACCGAGCATGAGGGCGTCGACGTCCTCGCGGCCGGCGCCGTGGAAGGTGGCGTCGGCCCCGTCCATCGCTTCCCGGACGACCGGTGCGGTGAGTTGCTCGACGCTCTCGTCGTAGCGGTAGCCCGTCCCGTCACAGCCCGGACAGACCTCGTCGCGCTGGCGGCCGGTACCGTTACACTCCCGGCAGGGCCACTCGGTCTGCGGGATGTCCCGCTCCAGCTTCCGGTAGCGGCCGTAGACGAACGCGGAGTTGACCTGGACCTCGACCTCGTCTGTCGCGAGGTCACAGGTGAGCATCACGTGGGGGCGCTCGAAGTCCACTTCTGTGTCCGTCTCGGCACCAAAGCGCTTGCCGACCTCGCGGTTGAACTCAGACTTGAGGAGTTCGCCGGCCTCCGGGTCCAGTCCGACGTCCTCCCGGAGCAGGCGGTCGTTCTCCTCGATCAGCGGCGGGACGCGAGCGCCCACCTGGTAGGTGTCGAAGTCGTAGCCCTGGACCGCGGCGGCGGCAGTCTCGGCCCACCAGTCGTAGCGCTCACACTCCCCCTCGCAGACCCAGCACTCCTCGTCGGGGTCGAAGTCGGCGTCGTCGGCGAGCGCAACGGCCACCCGGAGGCTGTGGCCGCGGTCGCGGTTGGTGAGTCCGAAACTCCGGTCGGCGACCAGCCGGCCCAGGCAGGGGTCACAGAGCGGCCCCGTCGCCAGGGCCTCCCGCGCGACCGACAGTACGTCCATACCGCCGGTGGGTGCGGGCCGGACAACACCCTTTCGGAGGCAGTCTCCGCGCCGAGGCAGTCGACCTCCCAGCCACCAACGCTTATTGACGCTGCCGGCGAACGTCACGTATGCTTCACAGCCAGGGCCCGCTTCTCGCGCTCGACGTTGGCGACCGCTCGACAGCGGAGACCGACATCGAAGATGCACAGCGCCGCTACATCGGTGGCCGAGGGCTTGGGACCCGGCTGGCCCACGAGCGGGTGCCCTTCGACGCCGACCCGCTGGGGCCCGACAACCGACTCTACTTCACGACGGGGCCGCTGCAGGTTTCGAACATGAGTTTCACCGGGCGGATGAACTGCACCGGCGTCTCGCCGCTGACCGACGGCCTGCTCTCCTCGAACGCCGGGGGGTTCATGTCACGGCACTTCGCCGACACGGGCTACGGCGCTCTCGAGGTCGCGGGCGCGAGCGACGACCTGTTGGCCGTCCACGTCCGCGATGACGGCGTCACCTTCGAGGAAGTGCCCCACCTCGCAGGCGCCACAGTCCCGGAGACCACCGCCTACCTCGAGGCGGAACACGACATCAGCCCGGACCAGACGGCCGTGGTGGGGCCGGCCGGCGAGAACGAGGTGCGCTTCGCCTCCATCATGACTACCGAGGACCGCGCGTTCGGCCGGGGCGGGCTGGGTGCGGCGCTGGGCGCCAAGGGCGTCAAAGCTCTCACGTTCGGCGGCGACTCCGCCCCGGAGATCGAGGTCTCCGCGACCCAGCAGGACATCCATCGGGAGGCCGCCACCGACGACCACATCATGAAACGGCAGGGGACGGTGTCGGTGATGGACCTGGCAAACGAGATGAACGGCCTGCCCACCCGCTACTTCGCCGACCAGCAGTTCGAAGGCGTCGAGGGCATAAACGGCGCGGCTGTCGAAGAAAAGAAGTACAAGAAGGGGACCTGCTCGGCGTGTGCCTTCGCCTGCAAGCTCCCGACCAGAGACGAGGAGGCCGGTGTCGAGACCGAGGGCCCGGAGTTCGAGGTGGCGATGGCCTTCGGCTCCAACTCCGGGGTCGACGACATCGTCGAGGTGATGAAGTCGAACGAGCAGTGTGACAACTACGGCCTGGACGCGATCTCCGCGGGCAACACCGTCGCGGCCTACCTCGCCAGTGAGGAGGAGTTCGGCAACGAGGAACTGGTCCACGACCTCGTCGAGCGGATCGCCCACCGTGAGGGCGTCGGCGACCTGCTCGCGGAGGGGATCGACCGCGCCCACGAGGAGTTGGGCGTCGAGAACTGGTCGGTCAAGGGGATGGACTTCGCGGCCCACGAAGGCCGGGTGCTCAACGGCCAGGGCCTCTCGTATGCGGTCTCGAACCGCGGTGCCGACCACATGTACGCGACCTTCTATTCCGTCGAGTACCCGCTGGTGCCCGCCGACCAGGCGCTGGACCCCGAGGGGACCCTCGGGAAGGCCGAGCGGCTGGCCCACCGGGAGAACCTGATGGCGCTGAACGATTCGGGGGTGGTCTGCAAGTTCTCCCGGGACTACATGAGTCCCGAGCGCTACGCCGACCTCTTCGAGGCCGACTTCGAGGAGTTGCTGGACGTGGGCCGGCGGACCGTCACCCTGGAGCGGCACTTCAACAACCAGCGCGGTTTCGACCGCGCCGACGACCAGGGCTTGCCCTACGACCTGCCCGACTTCGAGCAGGCGCTCGACGAGTACTACGACCAGCGGGGCTGGGAGGACGGGGTCGTCCCCGAGGCCGCCCTGCCCGAGGACGTGACTGCGGGCGGGGCGGGCCAGGCCGCCGGCGACTGACGGGCCGAGAACCGCGACGGGTCCGCCGCCGGTGACTGCGGGTCCGGTCCCGCCCGACGCGCTTGAACCGACCCGTTTTTGCACCCGGGGTGTACCTGCCTGCACATGGAGTGGCTGGTCGCGCTGGTCGTCGGCTTCGTGCAGGGCCTCCTGGAGTGGGTCCCGGTCTCGAGTGAGGGCGCCGTCGCGCTCGCGCTCACTGCGCTCGACGCCGCCCCCGACACCGCGACCCGCTTCGCGCTCGTGTTGCACGCCGGCACCGCGCTGGCGGCGACGGTCTACTACCGGACGACGCTGTGGGGCCTGCTCCGGCGACTCCCCGGGTGGCGCCCCGGGTCGGCGTGGACCGAGACCGCCGACCTCTCCTTCTACGTACTGGCGACGCTCGCTTCGGGGGTGACTGGCGTCGCGGGCTACGCAGTCCTGCGCGAAGTGACGAGCGCGGTCGCCGGTGGCGCCTTCGTCGCGCTCATCGGCGCCCTGCTGCTGGCGACGGGCCTGCTGATGTACACCGCCGAGTCCCGCTCCCGGGAGTTCCGCGAGCGACCGGGACCGCTGGACGCCGTACTCGTCGGGGCACTCCAGGGGCTTGCAGTGCTGCCGGGCGTCTCCCGGTCGGGGACGACCGTGAGCGCGCTCCTGCTCCGGGGGCACGACGGCCCCGACTCGCTGGAGCTGTCTTTCGTACTCTCGATCCCCGCCGCAATGGGAGCCGGCGCCATCGCCGTCGCCGACACGGGCTTCGCGGTCGCGCCAGCGAACGCGGCGCTGGCGCTGGCTGTCAGCGCGGTTGTCGGCTACCTCACGGTCGACGCGCTGACACGGCTTGTCGCGCGGGTGGCCTTCTGGCGAGTCTGTGTCGGCTTCGGCGCCCTCGCCGTGGTCGGGGGTGGTCTGCTGGTCCTCTGAATTATTGTTATTTTGTGTCACTATAGCGCCTAAAGAAAGGCAAGCGAGTAGATGCAACATTTGTGGGAACTGTGGTGTTTATGATCGTCCACCAGTCAGACGTACCCGCGTGATGTCCACTCGACGACCAGTGACGAGATGGGGGGGACGACCGTGAGACGCCGACAGCTCCTCACGGCGCTCGGGATGGCCGCGATGCCGGCAGTGGCCGGCTGCTCGGGCACGTCGAGTACCCCCGCGGACAGCGGAACAGCGACGCAAACGCAGACGCCGACCGATACTGAGACCATGCAACCGACGGCGACCCCACAGCAGCAGGCGGAACCGGTCGACCCGCGCTTTGGCTACATCGGCACTGGCGGCGAATCGCCACCGGTGGAGCCGGACCACACGGTCGAACTCCTGATCCGGGAGCGGGAGAACGTGCCGATCCCGGAGTTCTACTTCGAGCCGACCGGGCTGGCGGTCGACGTCGGCGACACCGTCCGGTTCAACCTCGCGACGCCACACCACAACGTCAACGCCTACCACCCGGCCTTCGGGTACACGCAGCGCGTCCCTCAGGACGTGCCGCCGTACTCCTCGCCGATCCTCGGCGCCGGCGAGTACTGGCTGTACACCTTCGAGACAGAGGGCGTCCACAACATCATGTGTGCGCCCCACGAACTGTTCGGGATGGTCGGCAGCATCGTCGTCGGGTCGGCGACCGGCCCGGGCGCGAACCCCGTCGGCGAGGCACCCGCGCCCTCCGAGGCGTCCCGCCCGCCGGAGTTCACTGCCGGACTCGTGCTCAGCGACCCCGCGATGGCCCCCGAGAACATCGTCGACCAGGGGAGTGTCTCCTGGGAGGACCTCGCACCCGAGAGCAAGCGGCCGTTGCTCAGGCCCGTCGAGGAGGGATGAGCGGCGACGCAGTCACGCGAATCGGCCGGCCGCGGTGACGGGCTGCCCCGACCTCTCAGAAATCAGATACGGCCGAAACGGATTTATTCGCCCCCCGACAAGCATGACACGCACCGCCAGGGTGCGCTGTGGGGGCGCTTTCCCGTCTCCCGCCTTTTTATGTGGCCGTCGACGCCTGGAGAGCCCGAGGAGCGGACGCGCCGCGGATACGCCGTGAACGCGCCGCAATACTGCGGGGCCCAGAAGCTTGATACCGGGTGACCGACACGTCCCGATATGAGCGCACGGACGGCGGTCGTGCTGGCGGCCGGCGAGGGGACGCGGCTCCGCCCGCTGACGCGGAACCGGCCCAAGCCGATGCTGCCGGCGGCGAACCGCCCCATCCTCGAACACGTCTGTGACGCGCTGGTCGAGGCCGGCGTCGACCGGCTGGTCCTCATCGTCGGCTACCGCCGCAAGCGCGTCCAGGAACACTTCGGACCCTCCTACCGCGATGTCCCCATCGAGTACGTCGTCCAGGACAAGCAACTGGGCAGCGGGCACGCCCTCCTGCAGGCCCGCGAGGCCGTCGACGGGTCGCTGCTGGTCGTCAACGGCGACCGCCTGATCGCCGCCGAGTCCGTCGCCACAGTGTGGGATGCCTTCACCGAGGACGACGCCCGCGCGGCGCTTGCGGTCATCGAGCGCGCCGACGCCGGCCAGTACGGCGCGGTCCGGCTGCGGGGCCGGGATATCGAGGAGATCGTCGAGAAACCCGACAGCGACGCCTTCCGGTTGATCAACGCCGGGGTCTACGCCTTCGACGCGTCGGTGTTCGAGGCCATCGAGGCGACCCCGCGGGAGGACGGCGAGCTCGCCCTGACCGACACCATCGCCCGGCTGGTCGACAGCGAACGGGTTCGCGGGGTGAAAACCGGCGGGCTGTGGGTCGACGCCACCTACCCCTGGGACCTGCTGGAGGTGGCAAGCGAGGTGCTCGCCCGGGGTCGGGTCGCCGGCCTCGGCCAGACCGACGGCGGCACCGAACGCGCGGGGGTTGGGGGAACCCGCGGGGCCGGGGCCCAGGAGCGCGCCGACGGCGTCTGGGTCGACCCGAGCGCGCGGGTCGCCGAGGCGGCGACGCTACGCCCCCCGGTCGTGGTCGGCCCGGACTGCGAACTCGCGGCGGGGGCGGTCGTCGGCCCGGACGCCGCGCTGGGCCGGAACGTCACCGTGGGCGCGAACGCCACCGTCGAGCGGGCAGTGCTCGACGCGGACACGCGGGTCGGGGCGGGGTCGACGCTGCTCGACGCCGTCACCGGCCAGAGCGTCCGGCTGGGTGCGGTCACGGCCGTCCCCGGCGGTCCGGGTGACGTCCGCGTCGGCCGGGAGGTCCACGAGGACCAGCGGCTGGGTGCGGTGCTGGCCGACCGGGTGCGGGCCCGGGGTGGCGTGAGCTTCGCGCCGGGGACGCTCGTGGGCCCGGGGGCAACCATCGCCACGGGCGCCCACGTCGCGGGGACTGTCCCCGGGGGCGCGGAGGTGGTCCGCTGATGTGCGGGATCATCGGCTGTGTCGGCCGGGCTGACACGCTCGACACGCTGGTTCACGGCCTGAGCAAGCTGGAGTACCGCGGCTACGACTCCGCCGGCGTGGCGCTCTCCGGGGCCGGCGACGGCGGGGCAGACGGGAGTGACGACGAGGGCGGCCTCGACGTCGTCAAGTCCGCGGGAAAGATCGACGACCTCCGTGACGCGCTGGAGGGGCGGGAGCCGTCCGGGCCGGTCGGCGTCGGCCACACCCGCTGGAGCACTCACGGCCCGCCGACCGACGCCAACGCCCACCCCCACGTCGACTGCACCGGCCGGGTGGCCGTGGTCCACAACGGGATCATCGAGAACTACCAGGCCCTGCGGGACGAACTCTCGACCGGCGGCCACGACTTCCGGTCGGACACGGACACCGAGGTCGTCCCCCACCTCGTCGAGGCGGGGCTGCGCGACGGGCTCGACCCCGAGGACGCGGTCCGCCAGGCGGTCGCCCGCCTGGAGGGGAGTTACGCCATCGCGGTCGTCCTGGCCGGCGAAGAGACCGTCTTCGCCGCCCGGAACGATTCGCCGCTCGTCCTCGGGATCGACGACGGCGCCACCTACCTGGCGAGTGACGTCCCCGCCTTCCGGGACTTCACCGACCGGGTCGTCTACCTCGCCGACGGGGAGTTCGCCCGGCTGGACGCCGCGGGCTGGACGGTCACCGACGTCGCGGGCGAGGTCGTGGACAAGGCGGTCGAGACCGTCGACTGGGACCCCGAGGAGACCGGCAAGAGCGGCTACGACCACTTCATGCTCAAGGAGATCCACGAGCAGCCCCGGGCGCTCCGGCAGTGTTTGCGGGGTCGGGTCGACGAACTCGGCGGGGCCGTCGACATCGGTGACCTGGGTGACCTCTCGCCGACGGGCGTCCAGTTCGTCGCCGCAGGCACCTCCTACCACGCCGCGCTGTACGGCGCCCGGCTCTTCCGGGAGGCGGGCGTGCCCGCCCAGGCCTTCCTCGCCAGCGAGTACGCCACCGGCGTCCCGCCCATCGGGGACGCCCTCGTGGTGGGCGTCACCCAGAGCGGGGAGACTGCCGACACCCTCTCGGCGATGCGGGAGGCCAGCCGCCGCGGGGCGCGAACCCTCGCCGTGACCAACACCGTCGGCTCGACCGCCGCCCGCGAGGCCGACCACGCGCTGTACATCCGGGCAGGCCCGGAGATCGGGGTGGCGGCGACCAAGACCTTCGCCTCCCAGCTTGCGGCGCTGAACCTGCTCTCGCTTGCGACCGCCGAGTCCGGCGGCCGGAACGTGGTCGCCGCGCTCCGGGACCTGCCCGGGGACGTCCAGACGCTGCTCGACGACTCCGGCGCGGAGGCGGTCGCCGCGGAGTTCGTCGACGCCGGCGCCTACTTCTTCATCGGCCGGGGCTACCACTACCCGGTCGCGCTCGAGGGCGCCCTGAAGATGAAGGAGATCACCTACAAGCACGCCGAGGGGTTCGCTGCGGGCGAGCTCAAACACGGCCCGCTGGCACTGGTTACCGAGGATACGCCCGTCTTCGCGGTCGTCACCGGCGACGACGAACTCGCCACCAAGACCGTCGGCAACGTCAAGGAAGTCGAGGCACGGGACGCCCCCGTTGTCGCCGTGACCGACGGGCAAAGCGACGTGGAACGGTACGCCGACCACGTCCTCGAACTCCCCGAGACCCACCGCCGGGCTGCGAGCGTGCTCGCGAACGTCCAGCTGCAGCTGGTCTCGTATCACGTCGCCAACGAACTCGGCCGCTCGATCGACAAGCCACGGAACCTCGCGAAGAGTGTAACCGTCGAATAGCCGGGGAGAGACGGCTCTCGCTCCGTCCGGGGCACAGCTATTAGGAACCAACACCCCATACCACCGGTATGGACCGGCTCCGCGCACTCGGCTACAGCGGTGCGGTCTCGCTCGCGGTGTTCGTCTACCTCGCGCTGCCCACGTTGCGGGAGCTGTACGGCCCGGTGGTGAATCTCCCCGTCTACGTGCTACTCGCGCTCGTGGCCGGCGGGGCCACGTGGGCGGTGCTGACCGACTCGAAGGCGACGCGGGAGCGCCGGCCAGCGGTCGAGATGGGTGACGATACCGAGGACAACGAGGACGTCGACGAGGAGCTGGCCCGCCTGCGCGAGGACCTGTAGGGCGTGTCGGTAGGTCTTAGTGGGTGGTCAATCGAGAGGGTGGTATGCCGGTCATCGACGAGGACGGCGACCTCTTCGGGGTCGTCAACGCCGTCGACGCGCTCGCGGTCGTCGTCGCCATCCTCGCGCTCGCTGGCGGCATCGTGGTCCTGACGGGAGGCGGCGGCGCCGACGGCGGCACGCTCACCCAGTCGGTCACGGTCCGGACGACCGGCGCCGTGCCCGCCGGGATTGCGGCACTGGAGCCGGGTCCCGTCGCGAACGAGCAGGTCGCGGCCATCGAGCGGGTCGAACAGGTGAGTCCCGCGGGGAACGGCACCAACGCGACCTACGAACTCGACGTGCAACTGGTGATCGGGACGACCGGGAACGGCGCACCGACGTTCGCGGGCGAGCGGCTGTACATCGGGCGGTCGGTGACGCTCGACCTGGAGAACGCCACCGTCTCGGGGGTGGTCACGGCTGCCCGGGAACCCGAGCGTGTGGAGTCGGTCCCGACACCGACACCCACGCCGACGCCGACACCCACGCCGACGCCGACGACGGCGCCGCCCACCGAGACACGAACGACGGCCCCGCCAACGCCGACGCAGACGACGGCACCGACGCAAACGAGCACTCCCGAGCCGACAACGACGCGGCTCGTGACCCTCGAGGCGACCGTGGACGCTGCGGTGGCTGACGGGATCACGGAGGGACCGGTCATGGACGGTAACGTCGTCGCCGTCCGCGACCGGGTAGTCGTCTCCGAAACCGACACGAGGGCCACGCTTCGCCTCCAGGTCGAACTCGAGGTGGTCGAGGAGGGGGGAATCGTGTACTTCCGGGGTGTCGCACTCGAGCCCGGGACGCGGCTGCGGCTCCCCGTCGGCGGGACCACACTCACCGGTACTGTGACCGACGTGTAGCCGCGTCAGTCCGGGTCAGTCCGGGACGCGTCAGCGGTTTCCTCCGGTGGCTCCTCGGACCCGGCGTCGCTCCCGGTTTCCGAGGGGTCCTCCGCCGGCGTTTCCCCCGTCGACGGCGCATCGGGTGGCTCCGGCGGGGCGAGGGCGCGCCCGAGCGCCTGCCCTACCCGGGTGGCCGCGAGCGCGCTCGCAACTCCCGCCGCTTCGTCGGCGAGCCTCTGCAGGCCCGAGGCGCGGTAGGAGCGGCCAAGGGGAACTGCGAATCGGTCGAGAACCGCGATGACGGGGCCGACGGTGTAGGTCTCCCGCAGGTCGATGACGACGACGCTGGGGTCCGGTTCCTTGGTGAGCCAGCGATACAGGAAGGACTGACGGCCCCACCGCTTGACGGCCCGCAGGTCGCGAGTGACGCGGGCGTGAGCGGCGGCACGACCGAGAATCCCGGGGACAGCGAGCGTCCGCGACGTGTCAGCAGCCGCCGCGAGTGCGGTCCGGAGCCGCGACTCGGCGAGTGCCGTCCGGAACCGGCGGCGGACGTTCGCGAGAGGGGAGTCCGACGTAGCCATGCTTCAGTGCATCTCGATGACGGTCCCGCTCACGATGGTCGTCCCGAGGTCGAGCTGGAGCTGGCGGCCGACGTAGAGGCGCTCTTCGGCGAAGGTGGGCAGCCCGTCGGCGTTCTCGGTGACGGCGAGGGTAACCGTCAGCCGGAGGCGGTCGCTGCCGCCGGAGACGACGGTCTTGTTCTCGATGGCGACGACCGCGCTGGTCTCGACCGGCCCCTCCTCGATGGCGTCGACGACGTAGCCCGGCTGCTGTCCGACATCGACGACGACGGTCCTGGTCGGCGTCTCGTCGCTGCCCCCGCCGCCGGTCAGCAGCGCCACGCCGGCGACGACGACCGCCAGGACGAACAGCACCACCAGGGCGTCGATGACGTTGACCGTCCCGAACAGCCGCCCCTCGTCGTCGATGATCGGCATCTCTCGTCCGGGGAGTGCGGGGGGATTCGTATAGTGGTTGTGTTATCCCTGGCCGGTGGCCGTGAGCGCAGTACCCGACTGCTGGAGGCGCTTTCGGCGGCGACGCGATGACACAATCCCTATATGCCGCGTGGGCGAGGCTGTGGCCGTGAAACTGCGAACGCGGGTGCTGCTCGCGGTCGCGCTGGTCGGGCTGGTGTTCGCGATGGGCGTCCACTACGACAGCGCCGAGGAGGCGCACTGGCCGTACCCTAATGCCGACCAGTTGGCCGCCGAGTACGACCAGCACGTCGGCGAGCGGACCCTGCTGTTCGGCACCGTCGAGTCGGTATCCGCCGGAACCGCCCGGCTCAGCGTGGAGTACGCGACGGGGTCGTTCCCGCTGACGGTGCGGGCGTTCGACGCGAACGTCGAGCCCGGCGGCACGGTCCAGGTCCTCGGGCGACTGGAGGCGGGTCGGACGATGACCGCCGAGGCGGTCGCGGTGGTCAATCCCTCGGGGAGCGCGCTCGTTTTCAAGTACGGCACCTCGCTCGTGGGGGCAGCGCTGGTCCTCGTCGTCTTCTTCCGGTACTGGCGAGTCGACTGGGAGTCGCTCTCGTTGGAGGCCCGCGAGGATGGCTGACCTGCTGACACACGTGCTCGCGGCCTACGTCCTGCTAACGGTGGCCGGCTGGCGGGTCGCGTGGCTGGCCCCGCGGTGGGTCGCCGTCGGCATGGGCGGGGCAGCGATCCCCGACCTGGTGAAAGTCGAGCGGCTGGTCGACGAGGGCGCGCTCCAGTCGGCGCTAGGGGTTCCCTTCGAGTACGACCCGGTGGGTTCGCTGGCCGGTGTGCTGGTGCTCGCGGGCGTGATAACGCTGTTCTTCGGGCACGCGCGCCGGCGGGTGTACGGGCTGCTCGTGGCCGGGGGCGTCCTGTCGCTCGTGCTCGACGGGCTGCGGGTGTACGTCGACGGGTCCGCGGACTTCTGGCTGTACCCGGTCTGGTGGCGGCCGCCGACGCCGAGTCTGTACGTGACGTCGGACGTTCGCGTGGCCCTGGTCGCGGTGGCGGTGAGTGCCGGCGTGTTCGTCCTCGACAGCCAGGTCGGGACGAGGTGACCGCACGCAGCCAACCGCTTCACCGGGCGTCGGTCGGGCCGACAGTATAAGTCCCCCGGGTGCGCCCTGTGGGTATGGCAGAGGCAACCGCTGCGGTCCAAACCTACATCGAGGAGCACCGCGAGGACCTGTTCGACCTCGTCGCTCGCCTGGTCGAGACCCCTTCGGTCTCGGGCGAGGAGGGGCCGGCCCAGGAACTGGTGGTCGGGGAACTGGAGTCGCTGGGGCTGGATCCCGACGTCTGGGAGCCCGACGTCGAGCGCTTCCGGGACCACCCGGGCTACTTCGACACGAAGACCTACGACGACGTCGGCTACGAGGGGCGCCCGAACGTCGCCGCACGGATCGAGGGCGAGGGTGAGGGTCCTTCCCTGACCCTTTCGGGACACGTCGACGTCGTCCCGGTCGAGGCCGAGGACTGGACCCACGACCCCTGGACGGCGACCCGGGAGGACGGCCGGCTGTACGGCCGCGGTGCCTGTGACATGAAGGGCGGACTCGCGGCGAACCTGTTCGTCGCCCGCGCGCTCCGGGAGTCGGGCGTCGAACTGTCGGGAGACCTCCTGTTGCAGTCGACTATCGACGAGGAGGCGGGCGGGACCGGCGGGGTGCTCGCGGCGCTGGAACGAGGCTACCAGCCCGACGCCGCGGTCATCCCCGAGCCCTTCGGGATCCCTGACATCGGTATCGCCAGCAGCGGCGTGATGTACGTCCGGGTCACCGTCGAGGGGAAGGCCGCCCACGCCGCGTACGGCTACGAGGGGGTCAACGCCATCGACCGGCTGGCCCGCATCGTCACAGCCCTCGAAGAACTGGACCGCGAGCGCAAGGCCCGGATCGACTACCAGCCGGCGGTCAACCAGGACCCCGCCGCCGAGGGGGCGGTGACGAACCTCAACGCCGGGATCGTGGCGGGCGGGGACTGGCCGTCGACGGTGCCCGCAGAGGCGACTGTGGAGTGTCGGGTCGGGTGGCCCCCCGGGGAGACCCGCGAGGAGGTCCGCAGTCAGGTCGAGAACGCCGTCGAGAGCGTCGCTGCGGAGGACGACTGGCTGGCCGAGCACCCGCCGGAAGTCGAGTGGTTCGGCTGGAACGCCGAGCCCCACGAGTGCGACCGCGACGCCGAGGTCGTCGCCCTCGCGTGCGAACACGCCGCCGCGGTCTGTGGCGCCGAGGGACAGTTCGTCGGCGGCCTCGCGGGGCTCGACGAGCGGTTCTACGTCAACTACTACGACATCCCCTGTCCGACGGTCGGGCCCGTGGGCCACAACCTCCACGGTGCCGACGAGTCCGTCGAACTGGACTCCCTGGTCGAGACCGCCAAAGTGCTGGCGGCGACGGCCATCGACTTCTGTGGTGTGGCCGACGGGTAGCCGTACACGCCGGCTGTCGTCCGTTAGCATGGTCCTGACTAGCAGTAACTACAAGTCACTCCTGGTCCATGGATGTCGTATGTCAGGCCAACAGCAAGCGAACCGACCGACCGACGACTCCCGGGCGTTTCCCCACTGGCACGACCCGGGGAAGGAGGCCCTGGAGATCGTCGAGGGCGACGGCGCCTACGTCACCGCCGGCGACGGGCGCAGCTACCTCGACTTCATCGCCCAGCTGTACTGCGTCAACGCCGGCCACAGCAACGAGGCGATCATCGAGTCCGTCGAGGAGCAGCTCCGCAAGGTCCAGTACGTCTCCTCGGCGAAACACAACGACGCCCGCTCGGCGCTCGCGAGCCGGCTCGCGGAGGTCGCGCCCGACGGGCTGACCGACGTGCTCTTCTCGATCTCGGGCAGCGAGGCCAACGAGGCCGCCGCGCAGTTCGCCCGGGAGTACACCGGCAACAACAAGATCCTCACGCGGTGGCGCTCCTACCACGGCGCGACCTACGGGGCGGGCTCGTTTACCGGCGACCCCCAGACCCGCGCCCCCATCGAGCGCCACGCCGCCACCACCGGCTCCGGGAAGTTCCTCCCGCCGCTGCCCCGCGCGTTCGGCACCGACGACCCACAGGAACTGGCCGACCAGGCTATCGAGCACCTCCGCTTTGTCATCCACAACGAGGGTCCGGACTCGATCGCGGCCATCCTCACCGAGCCCGTCGGCGGGACCAGCGGCGCCTACCCCGCGCCGGCCGACTACTTCACGCAGCTCCGGGAGCTCTGTGACGAGTACGGGATCCTCCTGATCAGCGACGAGGTCATCGCCGGCTTCGGCCGGTGTGGTGACTGGTTCGGGATCGGCACCGAGGACGTCCAGCCGGACATGATCACCTTCGCGAAGGGGGTCACCTCGGCGTACGTCCCGCTGGCGGGGGTCATCGCCCGCCGGGACATCGCGGCCCACTTCGAGGAGGAGGGGTTCCCGCTGGGCCAGACCTTCTCCGGCCACCCGGTCGCCTGCGCCGCGGGCCTCGCCGCTGTCGAGGAGTACGGGAACGGCCTCATCGACAACGTGGCCGACCACGCCGAGCTCTTCGAGTCCCGGCTGCGGGAACTCGAGGAGAAACACGACGTGGTCTGTGACGTCCACGGCCGGGGCTACCTCTGGGGCGTGGAGTTCGCCGACCCCGCCACCGGCGAGCCCTTCGTCGACCCCCGGGTGACCGACGAGCACAATCCCGTCGGCGACGTGCTCTCGGCGACCCGCGAGCACGGCGTGCTCTGTGGCAGCGCCCGGCCGAACACGCAGGTCATCGTCTCGCCGCCACTGACCGTCGGCGAGGCCGAGATCGACGAGGGCGTGACGGCGCTGGACGAGGCCATCGCCGAGGTGTTCTGAGGCCGCCGTCGGCGGGCTCGCGGGCCACGCCTTCCTTTGCCCCCGTCGGTACGTTTTCAACTGTTCCGTCCGTCGCCGGCGTATGACGCTCGAGCTGCCCGAGATCGGACTCGGAACCTCGGGGAACACGGACCCCGAGACCTGCCGGGAGACCGTCGCCGACGCCCTGGAGATGGGCTACCGGCACATCGACACCGCACAGATGTACGACAACGAAGCGGCCGTCGGCGAGGGAATCGCCGCGGCCGACGTGGACCGCGAGACGGTCGTCCTCGCGACCAAGGTCCACCCCTCGAACCTGGCCTACGAGGACGCCATGCGCACCGCGAGGGAGAGTCTGGACCGGCTGGGCGTCGACGCGGTCGACCTGCTGTACGTCCACTGGCCGATGCGGGCCTACGACCCCGAGGAGACGCTGCGCGCGATGGACGACCTCCGCGAGGCGGGAGTCACTCGCCACGTCGGCCTCTCGAATTTCACCCCTCCGTTGCTCGACGAGGCCCGGGATATCTTGGACGCGCCGGTCGCCGCACACCAGGTGGAGTGTCACCCGCTGCTCCCCCAGGACGACCTCCGGGCGTACGCCCGCGAACACGGCCACCCGCTGGTGGCGTACTGTCCGCTCGGGCAGGCGAAACTCAAGCACCCGGTGCTGGAAGATATCGCCGACAAGCACGGGGTTTCGGTCCCGCTGGTCTCGCTTTCGTGGTGTCTCGCGAAGGAGGCGGTGGTCCCGATCCCGAAGGCAACCGGTGACCACGTCCGCGAGAACTGGGAGGCGCGGGATCTGGAACTCGACGAAGCGGACCTGGCCCGCCTCGACAGCATCGAGGAGCGCCGGCGGCTCATCGACCCCGAGAACGCGGCCTGGAACCGGTAGGCACTATCCGGACACAACCGCAGCCGCCCGCAAACAACCTGGCGGGTGTGGCTTTGTGGTCACTTTTTTGACCGGGCGCCCCCTGGGTCGAGAGAATGGACTACGAGACGACGCGGCGGGCCGTGCTGGGCGCGCTCGTGGCTGGCGGCACGGGCGCGGCCGCGCTCTCCCCGGCCGGCGGCCTGCTTGACCGGTTCGCACCCTTCAGCGGGCGGGCCTGGGACTCGACCCGGCGGGTCCCCGCCACGGTTGACAGTCCCTACGGTCCGGCGACGGTCACCTACGACGACTACCACGTCCCCCACGTCGAGGCCGACACCGAGCAGGCGGCCTACTTCGCGGTCGGCTACGCCCAGGCCGCCGACCGGCTGTTCGAGATGGACCTGGTCCGCCGGCGGATGCGCGGCACGCTCGCCGAGGTCGCCGGCGAACAGGTCGTCGACTCCGATATCTTCAACGTCCGGATGGACTTCCTCGGTGCCGCCGAGGCCTCCGCGGAGGCGGTCGCCGGGACCGACACCGAGCGGATGACCGAAGCCTTCGCCGACGGGGTCAACGCCTACATCGAGGAGGGCCCGCTCCCGCTGGAGTTCGGCCTGCTGGGCTACGAGCCCCGGGAGTGGTCGGTCGTGGCGTCGCTGCTCGTGGGCGCGCAGGTCTCGTGGGGGCTGACGGGCAGTTTCCGGACACTCCAGCGGGCCGTGCTTCGCGACCGGCTCGACGCCGACACCTACCGGCAGCGCTACGCGCAGTTCGACCACGGCTACCCGATCCTCCGCCCCGACCGGGTCGGCGGGGAGGTCCACGGTGTCGCCGGCCGGGGCGTCAACGCGTCGAACGCGGACGCCCGCGTCGGTGACGCCGTCGACGCTGGCTTCGCCGACTGGCTCGGGCGGTTCGAGCCGCCGCCGTATCTGGGTTCGAACAGCTGGCTCGTCGCCGGCGAGCACACCGAAAGCGGCCAGCCCATCGTCGCAAACGACATGCACCTGACGCTGATGGCGCCGCCGGTCTGGTACGAGCAGCGAGTCAGCGCCGGCGACGTCGATGTCCGTGGCGTCGCCTTCCCCGGAGTCCCGTTCGTCGTCGCCGGCGAGAACGACCACGGCGCCTGGGGGTTCACGAACACGGGCGCGGACGTGGTCGACCTCTACACCTACGAGACCGACGACGCCCGCGAGCGCTACCGCTACCGGGGAGCGTGGCGCGAGTTCGACACCGAAACCCGTACTGTGGAAGTCGCGGGCGGCGAGGACCGCGAGGTCACGGTCAAGCAGACCGTCCACGGTGCCTTTCTCGACCGCGATGTCGACGGTGAGACCCGCCACGTCGGCGTCGCCTGGACCGGCATGTCCGGCACCCGCGAGTCACAGGCCATCCACGAGTTCAGTCGGAGCACCGGCCGCGACGACGTGCTCGAGGCCCTGGAGCTGTTCGACGCCCCGACCCAGAATTTCGTCTACGCCGACCGGGAGGGGAACACGCTGTACTGGGCGACCGGGAAGATCCCGATACGGCGGGTCGACGGCGACGTGGTCCGCGGGGACCGGGTGTTCGACGGCTCCGCCGGCGAGGCCGAGTGGGCGGGCTTCGAACCCTTCGGCCAGTCCTCCTGGGAGGGGTTCGTCCCCTTCGAGGAGAAGCCCGGCGTCGTCCAGCCCAGCTACATCGGGACCGCGAACCAGCGGCTGGTCGACGACCCGGTCTACCCCACCGGCCAGGAGTACGCCTCCGGCTTCCGGGGCACCCGGGTCTACGAGGCACTCGACGCCGCGGTCGAGTCGGGAACACCTATCGACCGCCAGTTCATGCAGGATCTCCAGCGCGACACCGTCGACGTCAGAGCCCGACAACTCGTCCCCGC
>JAZKSZ010000010.1:0-19607 GCA_036625795.1 Haloarculaceae archaeon | reverse complement strand
CACGGCGGCAGCGCCGCGATCCCGGGCGACGTTTCCTCGCAGTTCATCACCGCCCTGCTCATGGCGGGTGCAGTCACCGAGGCGGGAGTGTTCCTCACGCTCCAGACGGAGCTCAAGTCCGCCCCGTACGTCGACATCACGCTCGAGGTGCTCGACGCCTTCGGGGTGCAGGCCCGCGAAACCGGACAGGGCTTCTCGGTCGGCGGCAGGCAGACATACGAGCCCGGCGAGGGCTACGACGTGCCCGGTGACTTCTCCTCGACCTCGTATCTCCTTGCGGCGGGCGCGGTTGCCGGCGCGGAGGGCGTGACAGTCACTGGTGTCTACCCGAGCGCGCAGGGCGACCAGGCTATCGTCGAGGTGCTGGACCGGATGGGCGCCGACGTCTCCTGGGACCGGGAGGCCGGCGAACTCACCGTCGCGGAGAGTGAACTCGAGGGGGTCGAGGTCAGTGTGGCCAACACGCCGGACCTGCTGCCGACCATCGCGGTACTGGGGGCCGTCGCCGGCGGGACGACCCGCATCGTCGACGCCGAGCACGTCCGCTACAAGGAGACCGACCGGGTGACGGCGATGGCAGAGGCGCTGGACCGGATGGGTGCGAGCGTCGAGGAAGAGCCGGATTCGCTGACCGTCAACGGAGGTGAGTCGACGCTTCGCGGGGTGACCGTCGACGGGCGCGGCGACCACCGGATCATCATGGCGCTGTCGGTCGCGGGGCTAGTCGCTGAGAGGGAGACGACCGTACGCGGTGCCGACGACGTGGACGTCTCGTTTCCCGGCTTTTTCGAGGTGCTGTCGGGGCTTGGCGCCGACCTCCGTCGGGAGTGACCCGCACGCGACAGAGAGAGCGAACAGGTGGCCCGCAGCAGACGCGAGACGGCGGGCCACGCGACCGCGACCCGTCCCGCGGTAGTCTTCAGCGCATACCCGGGATGGTCCCGGCCTCCGGTTTGAATCTGGGGGCGCGCGTCGCGCAGGTTTAAGTTCCGACGGCCGCCACGTTTGGGGTATGCTAGACCTGTCCGAGGAGCAGCGGTTACTCGTCGACGAAACACAGCGGCTGGCCGAAAACGAATTTGCCGAGCGAGCGTTCACCTGGGAGGGAGATGGCTACCCCGAGGAGAACATCGAACTACTCGCCGACCGCGGCTTTCTGGGGATCAACCTTCCGACCGAGTACGGCGGCGGCGGGATGACGGAGTTCGACGTCGCCCTCCAGATCGAGACTGTCGGACGGGTCTGTCCGGACACCGCCGCCGCGATCTACGGCCAGTCGATGGTCGCCCCGCGGGCCATCGACATGTTCGGCTCGGAGTGGGCGAAAGAACACTACCTGCCGAAGGTGACAAGCGGCGAGCTGTCGGTCGCGATCGGGATCTCCGAACCCGAAGCCGGCAGTGACTCCCGCAACATGACGACGACCGTCGAGGAAGCCGACGACGGCGAGCTCTACCTCAACGGCGAGAAGACGTGGGTCTCGAACGTTCCCGAGTCCGATGCGGCGGTCATCTGGGCGAAATTCCCCGAGGGGCTTGGGACCGTGATCATGGAGTTCGACCAGCCGGGCGTCGAGATCCACCAGCACCACACCAACATGCACGGCGAGACCCAGACCCAGTTCTACATGGAGGATGTCCACATCCCCGAGGAGCGGGTCCTCGTCCGCGGGCCGGAGGCGCTGAAACAGCAACTCAAGGCGCTGAACTGGGAGCGCTGTGGCAGTTCGATGCTGGCGAACTCGATCAGCCTGAACGCCTTCGACAAGGCCATCGACTACGCACAGCAGCGCGAGCAGTTCGACCAGCCTATCGGGGACTTCCAGGGGATCCGCTGGAAGGTCGCCGACATGGCCAAACAGATCGAAGGGGCACGGACGCTCACCTACCGGGCCGCACTCAGCGGTGGCGGCGAGGACGACGCCCCCGACCGACTTGCGGCCTCGCTGGCGAAGCTCTCCACCAGCGAGACAGTCGAACGCGTGGTGAGCGAGGCGCTGCAGATCCACGGCGCGAACGGCTACCAGCAGGGCCATCCCCTCGAGTACCTCTACCGGCTGGCGCGCGGCCGGCGGATCGCCGCCGGGACCGACGAAATCATGAAAAACAACATCGCCGACGTCGTCTTCGAGGACGGACTTCCCCGAACGTTGTAGTGACTGCGGAGTGACTGCCGGGACTATCGGGCTCCCGGAGCCACAGAGGCAAAAGGACTATAATAGCCAGCAGGTAACCCCAAACCAGCGATGGTGCATCAAGTACTGCTGCAGATCCCAGGTATCCCGGGGGGCCCGGAGTTGCTGATCATCCTGTTGATCGCCGTGTTGCTGTTCGGCGCGAACAAGATCCCGAAGCTCGCTCGGTCGTCCGGCGAAGCGATCGGCGAATTCCAGAAGGGCCGCCAGGAAGTCGAAGAAGAGCTCCAGCAAATGCAGGAAGAGGGAACCGACGCATCGGAGGAAGACAGCGAGGACACCCTCGACCTCGAGGAGGAGTCGACGTCCTCGACGTCTTCGAGCGGTTCCTGACCCGGTCCGGAACCTTCCCACGGTGGGGGGGTGGGCGTTCGCAAACAGACCCGCCTGTTTCTCGTTCTTTGGGCCCGTTCGACACCTGAGTGGACACGCTCCGGCGTGTGGTAACTCATCCCCGGACGCGCACGACGCCGGACTGGAAGACTTCCTGGTTCGGAATGACGTACTCTTCGCCGTCGGCTTCGATCCGGGTGACGAACACGTCCACCTCCTGAACGATCCCGCTGCGGTCGTCGATCCGGACCTCGTCGCCGATGGCGTAGGGCTCGGTCAGGAGGAGATATATTCCGGCTGCGGCGGCCGCGAGCAGGTGCCTGAAGGCGAGCCCGCCGAGAAAGACCAGCCCGAAGGCGAAGGCCCCGAGCAGGACCAGTAACGCGTCGGTCGAGACGCCGACTTGCGCGAGCGCGACCAGCGCCGCCACGTAGAAGATGCTGTACTTGACGAGGTCGCCGAGAAAGGCCACCTCTGGCAGCTTGACCGACCGGAGTCGCTCGCTAACGGCGAGTTCGGCCCGGTACCCGGCCGTGATCCCGACAATGACCACGAGAGCGGCGATGAGCAGTCGGGGGAGATAGCTCGTCACGCGCGTCCAGAACAGCTGGATGTCGAGGAGCTGCACGGCGTTGAGGGCGAGGACGATCGCCAGCACGTAGACGAACACGGCCACGAGCGAGGCGATCAGCCCGATAGTCGAGGAGCCGATCCCCCGAATGGTCCGCTCGAACGGAGTCCCCTCGACGGCGTCGGCGAAGCTGCTGCCGGTCAGTGCCCGTCTGGTCCACCGCCAGGCCAGATATGCGGCGACCAGCCCGACGACGAGGATCGCGACGGAGAAGGCGAAGGCAGCCTCCTCGGAGAAGAGACGGCGGATAAATCGCGGCACGTCGACCTGCATCAGTACTCCTCCGGGTCGAGCTCGATGACCAACTCACCGCCCTTGAACGCCCGGACCATCCCGTCGGATTCGGAGAGGACGACCGCGACGGCGTTGGTGTCGCGGGTGATGGCCCCGGCAGCCATGTGGCGGGTTCCGAGTCCTTTCGGGATGTCGACCCCTTCGGCGGAGGGCTCCAGATACCGGTACGCGGAGACGATCTTCCCGGAGTCGGAGATGACGAAGGCACCGTCCAGCCGGGAGAACTCCTTGAGCATCACGTTCACGATCGGGTCGCCGACGTGGACGTGGGACTTCTCGAATGGGTTGTACGACAGCGGCCGCGACTTGTTCATCACCTTGCCGGCGTCGCCGACGACGAACAGCGCCCCGACCTGCTTGCCCTTCTGGCCCTTCCTGCCGAGTTCGATGCAGACTTCGAAGACGTCGCGGATGACGTCGGGCTCCGGACGGGAGTTGACGAAGAGGTCGTAGATACCGGTCGGGGAGTACTGGTCGGCCCGGACGCGGACGACCGTGTCCGTGTCGTCGCCGAACATCGAGGTCGTGCAGACGACCCTATCCCCCTCCTCGAGCAACCCCTGCTGGGCGGCCCCCTCCAGCCCGAACCGCAGGCGGCCGCTCACGTCGGTGAACTCCAGCGGGAGCTCGACGAACGTCTCGGCGTCCACGGCGTTTTCCCGCCCCACGACAACCACCTCCAGGTCCGGCTCCTCGGCAGCGAAGCTCTCGTAGGTGCCGGCGCTCGGCGAAAAGAGGAGAACGGCGTCGATGTCGGCCACGACGTCGTCAACCAGGTCGTCAAGCGCACTCATTATCGTTTCAACTCAGTAGACAGGAAAAAAGGTTGTGGCGGCGCGTGCGCCCGTCAGCCCCCCGTCAGACGGTGAAGTGGCGGGCAACCTACGGCGGCGCGTCACGGCCATCGATGTTGACATGTCTACGGAAGGAGACGCGGGCCAGGAAACGAGTCACCCGCGACGGAGACAGTGCTCACGACGGTGCCTCCGTCTCGCCGACGAGTCGTTCGTACACCCTGGCGACGGAGGCTCTGACCTCGGCCATCGGCACGTTCGCCCGCCGTGCGAGCGCGAGTGCCCCACCCATTCCGACGCCCTCCTTCGCTTCGCCGGCGACAAACCGGGCCATGCCGGGATGTTCCTCGGCGTCGAAGCCAGGGTCGGTCGCCGTGACGGAGACCTCGAGCGCGTCGGCCGCCCCAGCCAGGTCCGCCGTGTCGTCGGCCGCAACGTAGCTCGTGGTCGCCAGCCCGATGCGGCGGTCGACCCCGTCGTGGCGCAACATCGCGGCGACGGCGAGCATCTGGGTCCCGCCAGCGAGCGTGACGGCGGTGTCGGTTTCGAGCGCGCCGCGGGCGAGACCGGCGGCGGTAGCGAGCACCGGGTCACCCAGCCGCCGGACTGCCCGCTTGGGTCGGCCGGCCGCCCCGCCGGGTTCGAGTCCCGAGGCGTCGAGCCCCTCGGCGACGACCGCGCGCTTCTGTTCGAGTGGGTTCTCCGGGAGGGAGGAAGAGACCCCGGCAGGCTCACCGAGCGCCCGCAGGACACCCATCGCGGTCGTCGTCCCGCCCGGGACCGACTCGGCCACGAACAGCTCTTCGTCCGGGAGCTTCCGGCCGAACTGCCGGGCTGCCTCGTAGGCGCCGGGGGCCGTCGGGACCGGGTCCGACTCGCGGATGTCGGCGCCCGCCCGCGCGCCGACGGTCACGGTGCCGGCGGCGGTCGGCTTCGCGAGGCCGCCGTCGACGACCGTGGTCTCGAACCCGAGGGTCTCGCGGACCGCCCTGGTGACCATCGCCGGGGTCGGGCAGCCGCTCGGACTGACCGGGACGACCGGCGCCCGCACCGGCTGCCCGTAGGTGAGGATCTCCGCGTCGGCCGCCGGGGTGTGCGCTCTGAGCTCCGGGTCGGCCCCCGCCGCGCTCAGACCGGGGATGGCCGCGGTGTCGGTCGAGCCCGCCACCAGCAGGAATCGCATTACTTCGCGTTCGAGGCGAGCCCACCTCAATGCCGCGGTCGGTCGGGAACGGGTGACGACCGCTCCGGTCGGTCCGTCGCCAGTCCCGCTCAGGCGACCATGCCGACGACGACCGCCGTGAGTACGAGGTTGGCGAAGGCGGCCACGAGCAGCAGCTTCCAGCCGACGCCGAGCACCTGGTCGATCCGGAGCCTGGGGAAGGAGGCCCGCGCCCACTGGGTGAACAGGAAGAACGCCCAGAGCTTCAGGAGGAACCAGACCGGCCCCGGGAGCAGCGGGCCCGCAGGGCCGCCGAGAAAGAGGGTCGTCGCCAGCGCCCCGGCCAGGAAGATGTGGACGAACTCCGCGGCGTAGACCAGCGCGAAGTAGACGCCGCCGTACTCGGTCTGGTAGCCGGCGACGATCTCCTGGGCGGCCTCGGGGGTGTCGAAGGGGTTGCGCCCGACCTCGGCGAGCGAGGCCACAAGGAAGAGGACAAAGCCCAGAGGATTGACGAAGGCGAACCACGAGGGGGCCGTCACGCCGGCGACGGTGACTAGCGGCTCGGCCTGTGCGGCGACGACCGCGCTCGGCCGGAGCGAGCCCGCCAGAAGTACCGCGGCCGCGCCGGCGAGCGCCAGGGGGATCTCGTAGGCGATAGTGCTCGCGATGGCCCGGAGGCCACCGAGCATGGCGTACTTGTTGTTCGAGGCGTAGCCGGCCATCGCGATGGCCAGCGCGGACAACGACGCGACCGCGAAGGCGAAGGCGATGCCGATGTCGGGGTCGGCGAGCTGGAACTCCACGCCACCGAGCGAGCCCATCGGAATGACCGCGAAGCCGAGCAGCGCGGAGGCCATCATCAGCAGCGGGGCGAGGTCCCAGGCCGGGCGGTCGGCACCCTCCGGAACGACGAGCTCCTTCGAGAGCAGCCGGACGGCGTCGGCGACGATGATAAGGACACCTCCCGGACCGTGCCTGTTTGGCCCCACCTTCTCCCAGAAGCCGGCGAGGATCTTCCGTTTCGCCCAGACGACGACGGCGGCGTTCGTGACGACGAAGACGCCGACGAAAGCGGCCCCGAGGAGGGCACCGGCGACCGTCGCTCCCGGACCTGACCCGAACAGCCCCGCGAGCGCCTCGGGAAGCAGCGTCACCGGGACCACCTCACGCGCTCCAACCGGTCACCAGTGGAGGGTGTCATCGGTCGGGACTACTCGGGGACGGGGGCTGAGGTTACTGCCGCGGATGCGGGGCGGGTTTATACCCCCCGCTCGCTGCCCGTTCGCGTCGGGCCGCTACAGGAACCCGATCCCGATCAACACGGCCAGGCCGACGACGATGGTCGCGAGGATGTTCTCGGTGTACCAGGCGACGAGCGCCGCGGCTACCCCGGCCACGAGGCGGTCGTTCCCGGCGACGACGACGGTCCCGTCGGGGGCGAGGATGGCGGGCACCACGAGCGCCGAGAGGACCGCTGCGGGCACCATCCCCAGCGCCGTTTCGACGCGGGCCGGTACCGTCCCGAGATATTCGAACAGGAACAGGAAGGAGGCACGCAGCGCGTAGGTGCCGACGCCGGCGAGCGCGATGGCGGCCCAGACGGTTGCGTCGGGGGCGGTCACTCCGGCACCTCCGCTGGCGCGCCGACGCCGGCCCACACGGCGACGAGGGTTCCGACCGTCACGCCTGCCAGCCCGCCTGCGAGCAGGCCGAGGTTGAACGGAAGCGCGACCCCGGCGGTCGCGACCCCGCCGCCGACCACCGCCGCGGTCGCTGTGGCCCGGTTCCGGGCCGCAGCGGGCACCAACAGGGCGAGGAAGGTGAGCGGGACGGCGAAGCGAAGCGGCAGCCACGCCGGCACCCGTGCGCCGGCGACGGCGCCGACCACGGTACAGACCTGCCAGACAGCCCACAACGGGGCCGCCGTCCCAAGGAAGTACCACCGCCTCCGGGCGACGCCTTCCATCCCCTCGGCGTACCGCGTCACCGCCAGCGCGAAGGCCTGGTCGGTGAGGATGTAGGCCATCAACCCGCGCCACCGGGAGTCCTCCTCGACGAAGTGCGGGGCCAGGGAGGCAGAGTACATCACCAGCCGCGAGTTGATGATCAGCGCGGTCCCGACGACGACCAGCAGCGCCCCGTCCCCACCCAGCAACTCGATCATGGCCAGCTGGGAGGCGCCGGCGAAGACCACGACCGAGAGCGCGGCAGCCTGCAGGACCGACAGCCCTGCCCCCACGGCCGCGGCCCCCGCCACAAGGCCGAAGGGGACCACGCCGACCAGCACCGGTGTCGTCGCGGCCAGTCCAGCACGGAAGTCCTCCCGGCGAGTCATCGGGCCGGCTTCGGTTCCGGGGGGCACACCCTTTGCGGTTCGCGGTCGGGTCTACGGCGCGCCGGGGCCGGGGTCGACTGGAGTCACTCCCGCAGGTCTTCCCGCCGAACTTTGCCGGTCGCAGTCTTGGGGAGCTCGTCGACGAACTCGATCTCCCGGGGGTACTCGTAGGCCGCAAGCCGGTTCCGGACGTGCGACCGGAGTTCCTCGCGGAGGCCGTCGTCGGGCTCGCCCTGTGCCACGACGAAGGCCTTCGGGACCTCGCCACGTTCCTCGTCGGGGACGCCGACCACACCGGCGTCGGCGACGGCGTCGTGGTCCGCCAGGTGTTCCTCGATCTCCTCGGGACCGATCCGGTACCCCGCCGAGATGATGACGTCGTCCTTGCGGGATTTGAACGAGAAGTAGCCGTCCTCGTCGACAGTGCCCAGGTCCTCGGTGAGCAGCCACCCGTTCCGGACCTTTTCGGCAGTCTTCTCGGGCTTGCCGAGGTACTCCTTGAAGCAGACGGGGTTCCCCTCGTAGCGGACTGCGAGCTCCCCGACCTCGCCTGGGGCGACGGTCGGCTCGGCTGTCTCGGGGTCGACGACGGCCACCTCGTGGCCCGGCCCCGCCAGCCCCATCTTCCCCTCGCGGAACTCCGCCAGTGCGGTGCAGTGGCCGACCAGCATGTTCGCCTCCGTCTGGCCGTAGCCCTCGTGGACCGCCGCGCCCTCGAAGACGTCGCTCGCCCAGTTGACGATGTCCAGCCCCAGCGACTCGCCCCCGCTGGGTATCACCCGGACCGAGGAGACGTCGCGGTCCGGCGGGTCGACCCGGGCCATCATCCGCAACCCCGTCGGCGGCGCGAAGAAGTTGGTCACCCCGTATTTCTCCAGCAGGCGGTAGGCCTCCTCGGGGTCGAACTCACCGCCGGCGTACGCGAGGACGGGCTGGCCGTAGAACAGGCCGGGCATCACCACGTCGAACAGCGAGGCGATCCACGCCCACTCCGCGGGCGTCCAGTAGACGTCGTCGTCGGTCATTTCGAGGTTGCAGAACGTGGTCAGAAAGAGCGGCAGATGACCCAGCAGTACCCGGTGGGCGTGGCGCACGCCCTTCGGGTCGCCGGTCGTCCCGGAGGTGTAGATGAGTAGGCCGTCGTCCTCGGCGTCGGTCACCGCGACCTCCCGGTCGGCCGGAGCACTCTCGATAGCGTCCCAGAGGTCCGTCTCGCCGTCCTGCGGGTCCGGGACGTCGACGGTGAGGACCGTCTCCAGGGCCTCCAGGTCCTCGCGGACGTACCGCAGGGTGTCGACGTTCGCGGCGTCGACGATGCAGGCGGCGGCGTCGGCGTCGTCGAGCCGATAGGAGAGGCCGTCGACGCCGAAGAGCGTGCTCAGGGGGATCGAGACCGCCCCCAGCTTCCAGCAGGCGATGTGTGCGAGGACGGTCTCGGGCTTCTGGGGGACGTTGACCCCGACCCGGTCGCCCCGGCCCACTCCCTGCGCGGCCAGGTGGTTCGCCAGCCGGTCGGTATACTCGCCGAGGTCGCCGAAGGTCAGCGTCCGCTCGCGGCCACCGGCCTCCTCGGCGTAGAGCGCGACCGCCTCCGGCGTCTCCTCGGCCCACCGCTCACAGACGTAGTCGGCCATGTTGAACTGGTCGGGGACCTCCCACTCGAAGGCCTCCCGGAGCTGCTCGTAGCTGTCCCACTCCTGCTCGTGGAAGTGGTACGCGTCGAGTCGCTGGACCATGCCGGTGGTTCACGGGGCGCAATCAAAAAGGTGGGCGGCGAGGGGCGGTCACTTACTTGTAGTTCGATACCAGTGTCCGTGTATGAACGGCCGGACCGCGGCGATCCGGGTCCTCCACGTCGACGACGACCCGGGACTGGCCGACGTTGCTGCCACATTCCTCGAACGCGAGGACGACCGGATCACCGTCCAGAGCGCGACCAGCGCCGCCGAGGGGCTGGAGGCCCTGGATAGCGAGGAGGTCGCGAGCGTCGTCAGCCACGATCCGGAACCCGCTGAACGTGGCCCAGAGCCGGCTGGAACTGCTCGCTGCGGAGTGTGACAGCGAACACCTCGAGCCGGCGACGGATGCGCTCGAGCGGATGGACCAGATCATCGAGGACGTGCTCCGGCTCGCCCGCCAGTCATTACTCGTTCGTCCCCCGGGCACCGTTGGGCCCGGCCGTCGAGGCAAGGTGTTTGGTACCCCGCCACGAACGTTGACCATGCGCTTCGTACGACCCGACGAGGAGCGGCGAGCCGTCCGGGACGCGGTCAGACAGCCGGCGTTTCTGGACGCCACGGCGCTGACGGTCAGCTTCCGGACCGACCCGAACAGGGTCGAGGAGTTACTTCCGCCGGGACTCGAGCCGGCCGACCGGCCGCTCGCGCGGGCCGAGGTGGTCAGCGTGGGCCGGTCGAACTGCGTCGGGCCGTTCGACGGCGGCGGCCTGTACGTCCGGGCCAGACACGGCGACCGGGAGGGGGCGTACTGCCTCTCGATGCCGATGTCGACCGACGCGGCCGTGCGGTGGGGCCGGGAGACGCTCGGCGAGCCGAAAAAAGTGGCCGAGGTCGCGCTCGACCGGACGGACGACCGCGTCTGCGGCACGGTGAGCAGGAGCGGCGAGCAACTGCTCGACCTGGACGCGAGGCTGACCGAGGAAGGAGACCCCCGGTCCGGGGAGGCGACCGTCTTCCACTACAAGTACCTCCCGGCCGCGAGCGGCGAGGGCTTTCACGCCGACCCCGCGCTGGTCGCCGTGACCCTGGAGAGCACGCAGACGAGTGCCGAGCGGGGGAGTGCCGACCTCTCGCTGGGGTCGACCGCCCACGACCCGCTCGGCTCGCTCCCGGTCGAATCGGTCCGCGGTGCGACCTACGCCGAGACCGACCTGGTGCTGTCGGCCGAGGAGGTCGCGACCGTCGACCCCGAGGCGTTCGAGCCGTACGCCTTCGGCGTCGGGATGGACGACTGGCTCGCGCTCGCGAACGACTGACTCCCCGCCCGGGAACGATTTGAACCGAGTGGAGACGGTTACGCTCGCTGCGCTCGCTCGTATGCGCGGGGTCGGATTCGAACCACACCCGAGAACCTGCGCCTTCGGCGCAGAACCTCGGTTCACTCCGAATCCTCCCTGCTCTCTCGCTCGGTCCCTCCGGTCCCTCGCTCGTATGCGCGGGGTCGGATTCGAACCGACGGACCCCTACGGGATAGCGTCCTAAGCGCTACGCCTTTGGCCTGGCTCGGCTACCCGCGCGCATACCTCTCTCCACTCCCCACTCAAAAAACCGCTACGCTTGCCGCCGTCGGTGGCACTGGGCTTATTATTCCTGCCCGGCGTACTTGTGGTCGAGATGTACAAAGCGAGCGACGAGCGGGACAACGCCGAGTGGCTGGCGGACCTCGACGCGGCCGCCGACCGGCTGGAACTCGGCTCGCAGGCCCGCTCGCGCGCCGCCGACGTCTTCCTCTCGTCGGTCCCAGAGAGCGAGCGGTCCAAGCGGGCGCGGCTCGCTGCCGCCCTCTACGTCGGTGCCCTCGCCGCCGGCGAGCAACGCTCCCAGTCCGCGGTCGCGGATGCAGTGGGCGTCTCCCGTCTGTCGGTCCAGAACCACTGGAAGGGGATGCTGGAGGCTGCGGGGCTGGACGCGCCGGACTGGTAGACCGGAGAAAGACCGGGAGAGGGTCGTGCTGGGAGTCCGTCGCCGTCAGTCCTCGCTGCCGGCTTCCACCTGGCGGCCGTCGCTGTCGGGCGTAACGTTGCCGTGCTCGTCGATCTCGCCGCGAACGATCCGCGTCGAAGAAATGATGTCGCCGTCCTCGGCGACGACGTGGTCGACGACCTCGATCTCCAGGGGGTCGTCGCCGTTCTCCCGCCGGAGTTCGTTGATCCGGCGGCCGCCGGCCTCGGTCTCGGGGGAGACGACCAGGACGTCGAACTGCGGTTCGGTCGCGATCCCGGTGGGTTCGGTGAGCGTTCGGATGTCGTACTCGCGGTCGTACTCGGTGGCGAAGTCGGCCAGTTCCGCGTCCAGGTCCGCCAGGCGGGCCTCGAACGAGCGGACGGGGCGGGGCTCGTCGCGAGTCGCGCTCGCGAGTTCGTTGCTGGTCAGCCCCACGGTTACGTCACCGAGCTCGAATGCGCGCTCGAGCAGCTTCCGGTGGCCGTCGTGTATCGGGTCGAACGTCCCACCCAGCGCGACCTTCATACCCCCAGCCACGACACCTCTCCTGTTAGTTGTGTCGACTTGTGCCGTGGGGGCGTGACTCCCGGTGACCGGCCCACCGGCGTAAGTCAGTCGTCGCCGCGGGGTGGTCGTTGCCGCAAGTCGATTCTCGCTGCGAGTCGGTCGTCGCCGCGGGTCAGTCGTCGCCCCGGTCGACGGTGATCGTCACCGGCGTGTCCTCCTCGTCGTCGTCGTCCCCGAGGTAGCGGTCGAGGTTGACGACCGCGTTGAGCTGCTCCTGGACGTCCTCGACGACCTCGCTGACCAGGTCGCTGGGCGCGATCGCGGCGTACTCGTAGGGGTTGTTGCCGGCGCCGTCGCTCTCGCGCTTGCGGCGGTCGACCAGCCCGTCTTCGTGGAGTTCCGCGAGCGCCTCCCGGACGGTGCTCGGGTACAGTCCCGTCTCCTCGGCTACCTCCTCGCTGGTACTGTCCGGGTGCTGACGGAGCGTGACGTAGATCCGCGCCCGCGTCTCCGTGTCGAGCACCCACGAGAGCAGCTCGACGACCCCCTCGTCGAACTGCTCGGCCGCGCGGTCGGCCCCGCGCTCGATGCGGTCGCGGACGTCACCGCCGTTCGCATCGGCTCCCTCCCCTTCCCGTCGCTCCCCATCTGACGTGTCGTGTTGAGACATGGGTCGGTATCCGGGAGAACGCGATTGCCTGTGAAAAATCCTTGGCTACCGCCCGCCCCGGGGGAATCTCGGGGCCTCACCCCTCCCGGCCCAGGCGGAGCGCTTCACAGAGTGCGTCCTCGCCCTCCTGCTCGCGCAGCCGGCGCTGGCGGGCCGCCCCGCTCTCGGCCTCGTAGTACTCCAGCAGTGCCGGCACGTCGAGCCGGTCGGCCTCGCGGGCGACGAGGTCGCCGAGGTCGACGGCCGTCGTCATGTCCCTGTCCAGCAGCGCGGTCTCCCGGCCGTGGCGGATGGCCCGCCACTTGTTCTCGTCGAGCAACTCCCGGCGGTAGGTCCGGCCGGATTCACCGTCCTCGTAGCGCTCGCAGAGGTCGAGGATGAGCGCGTGGGTGTACTCCACGAGCGCCATCACCCGCTCCGGGTCGGCCTGGCCGTCCGGCGCGCGGACCTCGACAGTCCCCAGCCCGGAGTGGGGGCGCACGTCGTACCACAGTTCGCCGCGGTCCCTGACCGAGTCGGTCTCGAGCATCGTCCGCTCCAGCCGGTCGAACTCCTCGTAGGAGTCGAAGGCCGTCGGCATCCCCGTGTTGGGGAGGTTCTCGAAGACGGTCGCGCGGGCCGACTGCAGCCCCGTGTCCACCCCACACCAGTACGGGGAGTTGACCGACAGCGCGAGCATGAGCGGCAGGTGCCAGCGGGCCTGGTTTGCCACCCAGACGGCCTTGTCGGCGTCGTCGACCCCGACGTGAATGTGTAGCCCGGCCGTGGTGTTGCGGTGCTGGGGGTACTGGATCCGGTCCAGTTGCGAGCGGTAGCGTGGCTTCTCGGCGTGTTCCAGCTCGCGCCACTTGGCCAGGGGATGCAGTCCGGCGGCCGCGACCCCGTAACCGTGCTCGCGAGCATGGTCGACCAGCGCGTTCCGGACGTCGAGCAGCTGGTCGCGGGCTCCGCCGACGTCGTCGATGGTCGGGGTCTGGGTCTCGATGACGCACTTGAACAGTTCGTGGTCGAGCCGGCCGTCGAGGATCTCGGGCGGGTCGGACTCGTAGACGAGCGTGTCCGTCCCCGAGGTGGGCCGGCCGTCGCCGTCGACGACGTAGAACTCCTCCTCGATGCCGAGCGTCCCCAGTCGCGTGAAGTTGGCTGCGTCGCCGCGCTCCGAGGCCATCTCTCTCCCGCCTTGTTCTCCGGCCGGCTAAATAGTTCCCCTTGCGGTCACTCCTCGCGGTAGACACCGGGCTCGACGAACCGGTCGGAGGCACGCTTGCGATTGCGCTCGGCCAGCTGTCCCCACTCGGCCAGCCCCTCTCGGACAGTCTCCGCGCCGAGCCCGACAGTTTCTCCCAGGGCCGCCAGGTCCCGTGGGCTCCGCAGGTCCAGGTGGCTGCGCGGGTCGGCGCTCACCACGAAGGGCGCGTCGTACTGCTCCAGGATGTCGGCCAGCCGGCGGAGCCGCTCGATGGCGCGGACGCGGCTCCCGCCGCGCTCGGTCACCAGCGGGCGCAGGGACAGTTCCACGCGAACCCCGTTGTCGGCCGCCTCGCGGGCGAGCACGTGGTCGAACTCCCCCTCGCGGGTGGGGTGGGCGAGCACGTCGACGGCGGGCTGTTCGACCGCGAAACGGTTTATCGCCGGGTCCCCGCCGTGGACGACCACGACCGTGTGCCGGTCGCGGTGGTTGCCGACGAAGCCGCTGGCCCGCGAGGGGTCCGCCGTCCGGACCTCGACGCCGGGCACGACGTCCACGCCGTAGGTCTCCGCGACGCTGTCGGGGTCGTAGGACGCCGGGCTGTCGCCGTGGTTCCTGACGACGACCCCCTCGTAGCCGTACTCGCTGGCGGTCATCGCCAGGCGGGCGACGGTGGCCTGGCCGTCGGGGTGGGCGTGGACCGCCTCGTACATCAGGCCGCCTCCAGGTACTCCCGGGTGTTTTCGACGGCCGCCTCGCGCTCCGCCGGGTAGGCCTCGACCTTCGCCCGGAAGGTGATGCCGTCGCCGAAGCGCACCTCGCCGTTGAACGCGGCTTGCTTGTCGAAGGTCAGAAAGAAGGCGCAGTTCTCGTTGACCCGTTCCTCGAGTTCCGCCTCGAGCCGGCGGCGGTCCTCCTCGGGCAGGTCCTCGAGCTTCTCCAGAACCGTCCGCATCCCGTCGGCGTTCTCGACGCGGGCCGAGAGGACCAGGATGCGGTCGCCGTGGTGGCCCTCCGACTCCGCGCGGTCCAGTTCGGTCTCCTCGGGGAGGAAGGTCCGCAGCGCCGACGCGACCCGTTTCTCGTCCTCCGTCACGTAACAGAAGGCGCGGAGGTCGACGTAGTGAAACGGGACGCTGGCCATCCCCTACTCCTCGTCTTCGTCCGCGCCGTCGGCGGCTTCGAGGGCATCCTCGGGGACGCCCTGCTCGGTCCCGTCCTCGAAGCTGACGTTGTACGTCTGGTCGCCGAACATGTTCTCGATAACGTCGGTGACGGTCCCGGCCTGGCCGTCGTGGTCGCTGTGCTCGTCGTGCAGGATGACCTGGTCGTCCTCCTCGAATGTCATACCCCGCGGTAGACGACCGGCCATCAAAAAGGGACTGATCCGCCTCTGGAACCCTGCCGGGCCGGGTCGCGAGCCGAGGCCGGGCCGAGGATCGTGGCGGGTGCACCGGGCGGCGGTGACCTACCGCCGAGCACCCGTGACCGCGAGCAGCTCCCGGAGTGTCACGACTGCCGGGGGTAGGAGTCTCACCTCGCGGTCATGTCGACAGCGCCTCAGGGGTGTGACTCGCCCTCCCGCTCGTCGGCGCGCATCCGCCGCAGGGTCGCCCGCGCGTTGCTCGCGTCGTAGCCGTACAGGACCGCCTCGCCGTACGCCTCTGCCACCTCGGTTGCGTGGATCAGGTTCTCGACGTCGACGTTGACGGCGTAGAGCTCGATGCTGAAGGGGGTCTCGAGCCGGTCGACGAACCCGCTCGCGATGGCCTCGAGCCAATAGGTCGTCCCGTAAGCCGTGTCGTACAGCGGGACGACGAACTCGTCGACGTGGGTCGCGAGCGCGTCGGGGTCGATGCCGCTGCGCGACTCCAGGTGGCCGGGATAGGGGTCCGGATACAGCGTGAGATAGAGGTCGCCGGGGACCAGCTCGCGCGCCTCCGCGACGAAGTCCTCGATGACTGCTTCGCGCCAGGCCCCCCAGTCGTCGTGGGGGCTGTCGGCGAACTGCTGCTCGCAGCGGTCACACCGGCAGTACCCCTCCCGCGGGAATCCCACGTCGTCCAGGCGGACGTCCTCGTGTGCTCCGGCGGCGCTCTCAACCATCTCGAGGACCCCCTCGCGGTAGGGTTCGTAGGTCGGGCAGATGTAGTCCCAGTCGAAGTAGGGTTGCTCGCGGGTGGCGGGCTCGCCCGCCTCGTTCCGGGCGACGATGCTGGGGTCCCCCTCGGCGGCGGCGTTGTCCCCGAACGCGGAGACCATATTGACAGCACCGTCGACCGGCTCGGTCGCTCGGCCGGTGACGTCTTTCATCTCGTAGAAGGCGCGGTCGAACTCGGGCCAGGATACCTCTTGCTCGTTGCGGGTGACGACACCGTGCATACACGGACGCGGGGACCCGGAAAGGTAAGCGGTTCGAGTGCTGTGCGACCGACTCCCCCTCTCCAGTCAGTCCTGGATGACCAGTTTGTAGACGAGGGCGAGTGCCACGAGGGTGACTGCGAGGACTGCCAGTTTACGTGACATCAGTTGAACACACGCAGGACTCCATTATAGAACTTCGGGTCAGTTCGCCGCCTGCGGGTCGGCTCTCCGCCACAGTCGCGAGGTCCTGCGGCGCCTGTCAGGCGATGTCCCGGCTGGTGTCGATGGCGACCTCTTCGACGAGGTCGAGTTTGATGACGTCCGCCGGCGCCCGGCCGCCGCGGAATTTCGGGATCGCCAGCCTGTTCTCGACCTCGTCGGTCTCCGTGTTCGTCCGCAACTCGAACACGACGTCGGCGAAGTGTTCGGTGGTGTCCCGGGCCGCCGGGACGTCGCGACCCTCGAGACAGTGGAGGACGGCGAGACTGTCGGTGTTGAAACAGTGGTTCTGGAGGTCGTTCATGAAGGAGCGAAACCGGGCGTGGGGCTCCTGTCGCTCCAGCACGTCGAGCGGGTCGATGATGAGATTCGAGCTCTGGGGGAGCGCGCTGACGAGCTTGCCGGCGTTGTCGAGCGGCGCCTCCCCGGAGACGTGCCGGACCGTCGGGTCGCCGGTCCTTGCGGGCGTGTTCTCGAGGCTGTCCGAGACTGCCGTGGCCGTCCGGTTCAGCGACAGCCACAGGGTCCCGCGTGTGGCGGTGAGTTCGTACAGAAACAGCTCGGCCTGGCTGGCGGGCTCGGCTGCCAGCGCGACCACACTGCCGGCCGGCAGGCCCCCACCCAGCTTCCGGTCGAGTACGTCGATACCGGTCCGAAGCCGGCTGGCCATGCTGTAGACACGTTTGCAATACTGCGGGTTAAATATTCCGCCTGTCACGGCCTCCGGCCGGCGATCTCGAGATGAAACCGGGTCTCCAGACCCGGCGCGACTGCATCGCTGTCTGCCGTCTGGCTGACATACGGCGGCCCTGCGGCTGACGCAGCCCGGTCAGCCCGTTCGGCTGTCCCGCCCAGCTGGCCGGCGTGCGCCGGACCCGTCAGGCCCCTCGAACAACGCGCGGGCCAGCACGGCGTACGCGTTCCGTGTCCGCGGGTCCGAGAGCGGGGACGACGCCTCGGGGATCCTGGCCACGACCGGCGGAAGCACCCCGCGGCTGTTCACGTCGGCGGTGCCGTTCCCGGTGAGTCGGACCGCCGTGCCCGACAGTTTAGCTCCCAGCTTCCGGACGAGCCGGGCCGTCTTCCGCGCGTCCTCGCGGCTTTGTGGCCGGTCGGTCGTCACCACCAGCGCCCGGTCACACGCCCGCAGCGGCGCGGCCGCGTGTCCGTCACAGCCGGGGGGACAGTCGACCAGCACCGGTCCGAGCCACTGCCGGGCACAGCCGAGCGCCGCCGCAGAACGGTCAGGGGTCCCCGCTGGCACGGCAGCGACCCCGGGCAGGTCCGCGGGCCGGTGGACGACGCGGTCGAGGGTCCGGCCGGGAAGTGCGTCCGTGGACGGCTGCGGTGGGATGCCGACGAGCCGTCGGAGGTCCGGCACGTCTGTGTCGGCGCCGACGACCAGCGGTGACCGCTCGCGGCGTGCGAGCGCCCGCGCGATGCCGACTGCGGTCGTCGTCTTGCCACAGCCACCCTTGCCTCCGGCGATGGCGAGCATGGAGTCGGTGGCCGCCCCATCGCGGGTAAAGCTCCGGGAGATTCAAGACCGTTCGAGCCGGGCTTCAGAGCGATGGACCAGAACCACCTCATCAGCGCGAAGGGGCTCTCGCGGGGCGACATCGAGGCGGTGCTCGACCGCGCGGGCGAGATCGCCGCCGACCCGGATGCGGCGGCCGGGCGCCACGAGGGGTCACTGCTCGGGCTGATGTTCTTCGAACCGAGCACGCGCACGAAGATGAGCTTCGCCGCCGCGATGAAGCGGCTGGGCGGGGACATCGTCGACATGGGTCCGGTCGACTCCTCGAGCGTGAAGAAAGGCGAGAGCCTCGCCGACACCGTCCGGGTCGTCGAAGGCTACGCCGACGCGCTCGTGATGCGCCACCCCAGCGAGGGGTCCGCGAAGATGGCCAGCGAGTTCGTCGACGTCCCGCTGATCAATGCCGGTGACGGGGCCGGCCAACACCCGACTCAGACCCTGCTGGACCTGTACACCATCAGGGAGTCCGCGGGGCTGGACGACCTCACCATCGGGATCATGGGCGACCTGAAGTACGGCCGCACGGTCCACTCGCTGGCCTACGCCCTGACGAACTTCGACACCCGCCAGCACTTCATCAGCCCGGAGAGCCTCAAGCTCCCCCGGAACGTCCGGTACGACCTCCACGAGGCCGGATCGGGGGTGAAAGAACACACCGCACTCGAGGGGATCCTGCCGAGCCTCGACGTGCTCTACGTCACCCGGATCCAGCGCGAACGGTTTCCCGACGAATCCGAGTACCGCGCGGTCGCCGGTGAGTACCAGATCGACACTGACACGCTCGCCGACGCCCGGGAAGACCTGCGTGTCATGCATCCGCTGCCCCGCGTCGACGAGATCGACCACTCCATCGACGACACCGACCACGCCCGGTACTTCCAGCAGGCCCACAACGGCGTGCCGGTGCGGATGGCCCTGCTCGATCTGATGCTCGGGGGTGACTGACCATGGAAGACGACAAACAGCTCCGCGTCAGCAAGATCGAAAGCGGCACCGTCATCGACCACATCGCCGGCGGCCAGGCGCTGAACGTCCTCGCCATCCTGGGGATCGACGGCACTTCGGGGGAGGTGGTGTCGATCGGGATGAACGTCCCTTCCGACCGACTCGGCCGGAAGGACGTCGTCAAAGTCGAGGGTCGAGAGCTCTCACAGAGCGAACTCGACGTCCTCTCGCTCATCGCGCCCGACGCCACCATCAACATCATCCGCGACTACGACGTCGTCGAGAAACACGTCGTCCACCGCCCGGACAGCGTCACGGGTGTCCTCCAGTGTCCCAACCACAACTGTATCTCCACCGAAGACGAGCCCGTCGAGTCGAAGTTCGCTGTCACCGACGACGGCGTCCGCTGTGAGTACTGCGACACCATCATCCGCGAGGACCTGGCCGCTCACATCCTCGTCTGAGCCGACGGCAGCCGGATGGTTGCCACCGTGCCGCCCTCGTCGGGGCTCTCGATGGTCAGCCGGCCGTCGTTGCACTCGACACACCACTTCGCCACCCAGAGCCCGAACCCGCTCCCGTGGCAGAGGGCCCGCTCCTGGCCCGACAGCGCCTCCAGTTCCGCGTCCGGGATACCGGGCCCGTCGTCGGCGATGCGGACCAGTACCTCCCTGCCGTCGGACTCGACGCGGACCGTCACAGTCCGGTCCTTGGGGTCGGCAGCCCCGTCGGTATCGGTGTCGCCGT
>JAZKSZ010000009.1:0-19614 GCA_036625795.1 Haloarculaceae archaeon | reverse complement strand
CCCCTCCGCGACGTTGCCCTCCTTGTTGAGGACGATGGCCTCGACGTAGCCGTTGGAATCGGCTTCGAGAGAGGCGAGGACACTGTTGACGTAGGCGCCGGTCGTCTTGGAGTTGGTTGGGATCTGGCTGGAGGCGTGTTTCCGCCAGGAGGAGACCGCGACGTCGACGCCCTCCTCGAGGGCTTCCTCGCCGAGGTAGGCGCCCCACGGCCAGACCGCGACGGTCACGCTGACCGGTGCCCCCCGGGGGTCGACGCCGAGCGGGCCGTGGCCGCGGAAGGCCAGCGGGCGGATGTAACAGGAGTCGAGCTCCTCCCGGCGGATGAGTTCGAGGGTCGCCTCCGTGAGTTCCTCGCGGTCGAAGGGGATCTCCATATCGTAGGGTTTCGCGGACTGGTAGAAGCGGTCGAGGTGCTCCTCCCACCGGAAGACCGCCGACCCCTTCGCGGTGTCGTAACACCGGACGCCCTCGAAGACGCCCGTCCCGTAGTGCAGCGCGTGTGAGAGGACGTGCGTCGTCGCGTCCTCGAAGTCGACGAACTCGCCGTCCATCCAGATCTCGTCGACACCCTCGAACATCTCGGGCCGGTCGGCGTCGCTCACGGCGACCACCACGCTGCCGGTCCGTCGCTGTCGGCGTACATACCCGGACGCAGGACGGCCACCGTTAAGAGTCTTGACGGTTCGGCGGCGGGTCCCGGAGCCCGACCGGGTCGAACTCGCCGCCGAGGCTCCCTACAGCTGTGCGACCAGGTCCGCACCCTCGACGTAGGGGATGTCGTGGCGGCGGGCGTAGTCGGCGGCGGCGGCCGGGGAGAGTGCCCCGCCGGTCGTGTCGTCGAGCATCTCACAGACCACAACGGCGGGGGCCACGCCCGCCGCTTCCGCGAGCGCGACCCCGAGTTCGGTGTGTCCCTGGCGGTCGGCGAGCAGCCCCGGGGCGGCCCGGAGGACGTGGACGTGACCGGGGGTACGGAACTCGCTCGCGAAGTCCGTCTCCGCTGGGTCGGCGGCCGCGGCGGCGAGTTCGCGGATGGTGAGCGCGCGGTCCCCGTCGGTGATCCCCGTCCGGGTGTCCCGGTGGTTGACCGGCAGCGAGAAGGAGGAGCGGTCGTCGTACGAGAGGTCGTGGTCGGCGGCGGCGGGGTGGTCCAGCTGCCCCTGGAGGAACGGGAGGTCGAAGGCGTCGGCGACGGCGTCCGAAACGGCGACACAGACCAGCCCGCCGGCGTCGTTGCGCAGGCGGGCGACGGCCTCGGGCGTGACCGCGCCGGCGGGGTAGACGAGGTCGGTCTCGCCCTCCCGGTCGGCGGCGTCGTGGATACAGACCGGGTGCCCCTCCCGGAAGGCCTCGACGGCGGCAGTCACGCCAGCCTGTTCACCCCTCGACATCGACGGTCACCTCGTCGCCGTCTTCCAGGTCGAGGTCGTCCCGGAGCCGCACCGGCGCGATCACCTCGAGGTGGTCGTCGCCGTGGTGGGTCCGCTCGGGCGTGATCACGTAGGCCTCGCTACAGGTCCCCGCGTCGGCCTCGAGCGTCGCAGGGTAGCAGTACGCGGGCCCGTACGATCGGTCCTCGTTCTCCCAGCCCTCGATCGTGACCGGCTCGAAGGAACTCAGCCGGGCGCGCTTGCGCACGCTGTCGGGCGTGAGGTCGATATTCAGCGTCCCTGCGAAGGGCTCGTAGCCCAGTTTCTCGACGAACTGGCGCATGTACCCCTCGAGGGTGATGTAGTGCCGGCCCTCGCCCATCCCACTAGTGACGGTCCCCGTGAGTGTGACCCCGGTGTCGCGCTCGAAGATCTGTCGGTAATCGGCGTACTCGGCCTGGAGGCGCTGGGCGCCCCGCTCGGTGACCTCGACCCACTGGCCGTCGCTGACGACGTCGCGCTCGAGGTGGCCGTCCTCCTCGAGGCGCTGGAGCCGCCGCGAGGCGGTCTGGGTGGAGGCGTCCAGCCGCTCGCCCAGCCCCGAACAGGAGATCTTCTCCTGGCCGTCGAGCGCGCCGAGCAGGGCGAGGTGCTTGAGCGTGAGCACCCCGTCGGCCCCGAGCGCCCGCTGCTGCTCTGACATACCTCGGGCTTCGATCTCACCTGTGATAAGCATACCGGAAGCGTGACGCATCACGGATCCGTGAACATGTTACTCCTTCTCGAAGAGCTCCTGGACGTCCCGCTCCTCGGTGTCGCCGAAGCCGGCGCTGAGCACGCGCGTCAGGGCGTCCTCGACGGTCTCGCCGGTCTCCTCGTAGCGGTCGGACTCGACTTCGACGACGAAGCCGGTCGTGATGTTCGGTGCCGTGGGAAGAAAGAGGAGTTCGCGGCCGTCGTCGGTCCGCTTGCCGGTCTTGAAGGCAGTCATCCGCAGGCCATCCCAGGTCTCGATCTTGACCGGGGCCTGGAGTTCGTCGGTGCCGCCGACGGCCGTCTCGACGGCCATCTTCGAGGCGTTGTAGACCACGCGGAGCCCGGGGATCTGGTTGACGATGTCGTCGAGAACCCCTTCGAGTAGCCCGCCCAGCGCGGTCCGCATCAGGTAGCCGATGGCGAACACAAGCAGGACGAAGACGACGAGGGTGACCGCGACGCGCAGCGGCGGCGGGTCGACCGCGACGGGGACGGTCGCGAGCTGGCCGTACAGCCAGCTGACGACGAAGGCCACCACCAAAACCGGGACGAGAACGACCAGTCCGCTGGCGAAGTCGCGTTTCCAGCCGGCCATTACTCCACCCTCACGTCGGGGGGATAATGAGCTTTCAGGTGCGCAGGCCGGCAAGCGGTTAGACCAGCGCCCGGGCGGCGAAGGCGGCGTTCTCCCACCGCTCGGTCACCCGCCGGTAGAAGTAGGAGAGCCACCGGTCCCCGTAGGGGACGTACTGCCAGACCTCCCGCTGCCCCGCGAGGTCGTACTGCGCGTCGGCCCGGACACCCATCAGCATCTGGACCTCGTACGGAGTGTCGTACTCGTCGTGTAACGTCGCCGCGCGCGCGAGCATCGCCGGGTCGTGGCTGGCGACGGCGACCCGGTCGTGGGTCCGGAACAGCTGCTCGAGACACGCCTCGTAGGCCCCGTCGACGCGTTCCTTGTCGCTGTACCCCTCGCCGGCCGGCGGGTCGTAGGCCCCCTTGACGAGTCTGACCACCCCGCCGGCGTCTGCCAGCCGCTCGATGTCCCCGGGCGTGCGTTCGAGGTTGGCCTGCAGGCACACCCCAACGTCCCGCCCCGCATGGGCGTGGGTCTCGTAGGCCGACAGCGTCGCCTCCACCGTCTCCGGGCGTTCCATGTCGACCCAGACGAAGACCCCGTGGTCGTCGGCGTGCTCGACGACGGTCCCGAGGTTCTCCCGGAAGACCGCCTCGTCGGCCGCCAGCCCCAGCTGGGTGGGCTTGACCGAGAGGCGGGCCCGCAGGTCAGCGGCGGCGACGTCCTCGACGAGCTGGCGGTAGGCGGCGGCGTCGGCGTCGGCGGGACCGCGGTCGCCGTAGTGTTCGCCGAGCAGGTTCAGGATCGCGCCCACCGACCGGTCGTTGAGTCGGCGGACGTGCTCCAGTGCCGTGGCGGCCTCCTCCCCGGCCACGAACTGCCGGGCGACGGGCGGCAACATACCCGAACCTACCCCGCCGGCCGAAAAGAGGCTGTCGGGGCCGCCGGTTGTGGCCCCTCGGACTGCTCCGAACCAGGTGCGTTCCGGGGACGTTAAGGTGTGGCCTGTCGACCCGCCGGCATGGACGCGGTCGCGACGGTCGCCACGGCGCTGTGGGCGATGTTACCTGCCTATATCCCCAACAACGCCGCCGTCCTCTTCGGCGGCGGCCGGCCCATCGACGGCGGGCGGACGATGGGTGGCCGGCGGCTGCTCGGCGACGGCAAGACCTGGCGGGGGACCGCCGCCGGCTGGCTCGCTGGAGTCGGCGTGGCGCTGTTGCTGCGCGAACTCCGCGGGCCCGCCAGCGACGCGCTCGGGGTCGGACTCCCCGGGATCCCGCTGGCTGCCGCCCTGGCACTCCCGCTGGGGGCGATGCTCGGTGACATCGCGGCCTCCTTCCTGAAACGGCGGACGGGCCGCGAGCGCGGCGCCCCCTTCCCGGGGGTCGACCAGCTGGACTTCGTCGTCGGGGCGCTCCTGCTCGGGGCTGTGGCCGCGCCCTCGTGGTTTCTCGACACCTTCACGCTGCCCGTCCTGGCGGTGGTGCTTGTCGCCACCCCCGTGTTGCACGTCGTGACCAACGGGCTCGCCTACCTGCTGGGGCTGAAAGACGAGCCGTGGTGACGCCCACGAAGTGGTGTCCTTTTCACTCCCGACCGTCGATAGGCAGGTAATGAGTACGCGCGGCCGGACGCTGCGGCTGGCGACCCGGGGCTCGGAGCTGGCCCTCCGCCAGGCGGCGACCGTCCGGGACCTGCTCGCGACCCGGCGCCTCGACGTGGAGCTCGTCGAGGTGGAGACGACCGGCGACCAGCTGCGCGACGAGCTGATCCACCGACTCGGGACGACCGGCGCCTTCGTCCGCAGCCTCGACGAGAAGGTCATCGACGGCGAACTCGACGCCGCGGTCCACTCGATGAAGGACATGCCCACCGACCAGCCAGCCGAACTGGTAGTTGCGGGGATCCCCGAGCGTGCCGCCGCAGGGGACGTCCTCATCACGCCCGACGGAACGGACCTGGCGGCCCTGCCATCGGGCGCGGTCATCGGCACCTCCAGCCTCCGCCGGCGCGCCCAGTTGCTCGCCCGCCGGCGCGACATCGAGGTCGAGGGGCTCCGTGGAAACGTCGACACCCGCGTCGAGAAGCTGCTCGCGCCGTCGCTGCAGCGCGAACACGAACGCCGCGTCGAGGCGGCAGAGGGCGAACCCGAGGGTGCGGACGGTGACAGTGACGACGGGAACGACGGCGGCGCCGACGACAGCGGCGAGGACGCCGGGGACGAGGGATTCGAGCAGTCCGTCGAGGAGTGGTTCGACGGGCTCGCCGAGGTCGAGCGCCGTGCGCTGGAGCGGGAGGTCGACACCGAGTACGACGCCATCTGTCTCGCGGAGGCGGGGCTGGCGCGCAGCGGCCTCCTCCACCATCTCGAGTACGAGCGCCTCGCCCCGACCGAGTTCGTCCCCGCGCCGGGCCAGGGGACCATCGCCGTCACCGCGCTGGACGGCGAGGTCGCGGAGACGATTCACGGCGCCGTCGACCACCCGCCGACCCGGGTCGAGACCACCGTCGAGCGGACGGTCCTCGCAGAGCTGGGTGGCGGGTGTGTGGCGCCGATGGGCGTCTACGCCCGGCTCCAGGGGGAGGTCGTGGCCGTGGTCGCCCGCGTCCTCTCACAGGACGGCACCGAGGAGGTGGGCGGCGAGCGGGAGCTGCCGGTCGAGCGCCACGCCGAGGCCGCAGCCGAGTTCGCCGCCGACCTGGCCGACGACGGGGCGAAACGGCTCGTGAAGCAGGCCGCACGCGAGAGTGCCGACGAGGCGAAGCGAGAATGACAGGGTCGAGCGACGGGACTGCCAGCGGTGTGGCGCCGGACGGCGGAGCCGACACGGCGGCCGCCGGGGGGACGGTCTACCTGATCGGGTCCGGGCCGGGCGACCCGGAGTTGCTGACCGTGAAGGCTCGCCGGCTACTCGAGGAAGCCGACACCATCCTCCACGACAAGCTCCCGGGCCCGGACATCCTCGAGGACATCCCCGCGACGAAACGCGAGGACGTCGGCAAGCGCGCCCACGGCGAGGGGACCTCCCAGGCGTACATCAACGAGCGCCTGGTCGAACTCGCCCGCGAGGGGGAGACGGTCGTCCGCCTGAAGGGCGGCGACCCGATGGTCTTCGGCCGCGGTGGCGAGGAGATGACCTACCTCGCCGAGCACGGCGTCGACTTCGAGGTGGTGCCCGCGGTCACCTCCGCGGTCGCGGGGCCGGCGGTGGCTGGGATCCCGGTCACCCACCGCGACCACGCCTCCGCGGTCACGTTCGTGACGGGCCACGAGGACCCCACGAAGGAGGACTCGGCGGTCGACTGGGGGGCGCTCGCCGCGGCCGGCGGGACCATCGTCGTCCTGATGGGCGTGACCCGCCTGCCGGAGTACACCGCGGCGCTGGTCGAGGCCGGAATGGACCCCGCCACGCCGGTCGCGCTCGTCGAGCGGGCCACCCGGGACGGCCAGCAGGTTGCCACCGGCACCCTCGAGACGGTCGTCGAGGCCCGCGACACGGTGGGGATCGAGCCGCCCGCGCTCACCGTCATCGGCGACGTCGCCGCCACCCGCGAGCGGGTCGTCGACTTCCTGACCACCACGGAGGCCTCGGAACGGTGACTGGCAACCCTACTCCCACCCCCGCGTCCGACCCGACAGTAGCGGTCTTCCGGCCGGACGACGAGCGCATCGACGAGGCCGCAGCGCTGCTGGAGCGGCTGGGTGTCGACCCGCTCGCCGACCCGATGCTCGCGGTCGACCCGACGGGCGCGACCCCCCGGGAGGACGCCGACTACACCGTCCTGACGAGCAAGACCGGCGTCGAACTCGCCGCCGAGGCTGGGTGGCGACCCGCCCCCGACGGCGCGGTCTGTGCCATCGGCGACGCGACCGCCGACGCGCTCGAGACGGCGGGGTACGCCGTGGACGTGCTCCCCGACACCTACTCCTCGACGGGGCTGGTCGACCGGCTGGCCGGCGAGGTCCAGGGTGCCCGCGTCGAGGTAGCCCGCTCGGACCACGGCTCGGCCGTGCTCCTCGAGGGGCTGGAGGAGGCGGGCGCCTACGTCCACGAGACGGTCCTCTACCGGCTCACCCGTCCCGAGGGTGCCGGAGAGAGCGCCGAGCGGGCCGCCGCCGGCGACCTCGATGCCGCCCTTTTCACCTCTTCGCTGACCGTCGAGCACTTCCTGGCCGCCGCCGAGGAGCGGGGGGTCCGACAGGCGGCCATCGCCGGGCTCGAGGAGGCTGTCGTCGCCGCGATCGGCCGGCCGACCGCCGAAACAGCCGAAGCCGAGGGCATCGGCGTCGACCTCGTCCCCGCGGAGGCCGACTTCGAGACGCTCGCACGGGAGACGGTCACGGCCCTGGAGTGACTGGGGGGACCCGCCGGCTCGTCGGCCTGGTGACGGGCTGGCAGACCGTCGCGAGCAGCTGCTACTACGCCCCGTTCGCCGCCGCCCCCTTTCTCAGCGAGGCCTTCGGGCTCTCGCGCTTTCTGGTTGGCGTGCTCGTGGCGACGCTGACGCTGGGCTACACGCTGGCGCTGGTGCCCAGCGGCGCGCTCGTCGACACCTACGGCGAGCGTCCGGCCTTCGTGGGCGGGCTTGCGGGCCTGGGCGGCGGTGCGCTCGGCGTGACCGTCGCACCCTCGACCGTCCTGCTCTTTGCGGCCGCGTTCGCCCTCGGAGTCGCCTACGCGACGGCGATGCCGGCCACGAACCGCGCTATCGTCGCCGGCGTCCCCGCCGACAGGCAGGGGCTGGCCATCGGGCTCAAGCAGGTCGGTGTCACCGGCGGGAGTGCGCTCTCGGCGCTGGTCGTCGCCACCGCCGCCCCCGCGGTCGCCACCTGGCGGACCGGGCTGGCTGCCCTCGGGCTGCTCGCCGTTCTCGTCGCCGGCCTCTTCGCCGTCGGCTATGCCGGTAGTCCGGCGGCGGGCGGGCCGACGCTCCCGGACGTGGGGTCGCTGCGGGGCAACCGCGCCTACGTCGCGCTCGTCGCCGCGGGGCTCTGTCTCGGCGCGGGGCTGTTCACTGCGGTCGGCTACCTGACGCTGTATCTCACCGAGTCCGTCGGGACGACGGTCGCAGTAGCGGGTGCCGGGTTCGCGCTCGCGCAGGTCGGCGGCAGCGCCGGCCGGGTGGGCGTCGGAAGCGCGGCCGACCGCCTGGGCAGGCGGCTGTCCTGGGAGCCCGCCCGGGCGGCGACGCTGCTGCTCGCCGGCCAGGCGGGCGTGGGAGCGGTCCTGCTCGCCGCGCTCGCGCTCTCGCCCCCGCCCGCGCTCGCGCTCCTCCTCGTGGCCGGCGTCGGCCTCACCGTCTTCGGATTCACCGGACTGTACTACACTGCCCTGTCGGCACTGGTCGATAACGAGGAGGTGGGCGCCGCGACCGCCGGCGGGCAGACGACGCTCAACGTCGGGGCGTTGCTGGCGCCGCCGGCCTTCGGCCTGCTCGCCGATACCGGGTCCTACGCGCTCTCCTGGGCCGTCCTCGCGGTGGTCGTGTTGCTTGGTGTGGGGCTCGTCGGACTGACCTACGCCCGGCTGCCGGATATATAGCCGTCCGGAGCAGTCCCGAGCGGGAATGAGCCGTCGGGAGTGGTACGGGTCGAATACAGCGTTCGTATCCGATATATGTCCCCACGGACGGCTCATATAAATCCACTTTATCCATCTCACCACGGACACACACGATGCCATCACGACGGCAGTTCCTGATCGGGACGGGTGTGGGAAGTATCACGGCGCTGGCCGGGTGCTCGGCCGGCGGCGGCACGCCGGAGGGCGACGATTCCGGCACCGACTCGGGTGGGAGCGGCAACGCCGGCGGGTCGGGCGGGTCCGACGGGGGCGCTACAGGCAGCGGTTCCAACAGCGCCGACACCTACGAGGTCGGCTTCGGTGACTACCAGACCACCGTGAGCGCCGAGAGCTTCCCCGACAAGCTGTTCATCTACGCCGTCCAGACCGGCTGGTCCAACTGGGGCGCGCTGATGGAGGAGTTCCAGAACGAGTACGGCGTCCCGCTGAACGACGACCAGCGCTCCTCGGGGGAGGCGCTCTCGCACGCCCGCCAGAACGCACAGAATCCGAACCACTCCGCGATGAACGGCGGCTACACTTTCGGCGTCGTCGCCCGCAACGACGGGCTGACTCAGCCGTACAAGCCCGCGAACTACGACAAGGTGCCGGACTCGCTGAAGACCGACGACGGCAACGTCACAGCTACTCGGCGGATGACCACCGCGGTCGTCTACCGGAAGGACCTCTACGAGGAGCAGGGGATCGCCCCGCCCGAGACCTGGGAAGACCTCAAACGGGAGGAAACCGCATCGAGGACCCAGTTCCAGCCCCCGCAGGCCGCCGTCGGGCTCGCTGGAGCCCTCTCGATCAACAACGCCTACGGCGGGTCACTCGACGACGTCCAGCCGGTCATCGACTTCTACAAGGAGGTCAACAACAAGGGTGCGGTGTTCGCCGGTAACGTCGAACAGAAGTTCAGCAAAGGCGAGATCCAGACCTTCGTCGAGTACGACTACACCGGGCTGGACCTCAAGTACAACGCGGATTCCGTCTCCGAGGACCAGGTCGGCGTCAAGTTCCTGAACGGCCCCGAGGGGAAGGGTGCGCTGAACCAGCCGTACGGCTACGCGATGCTGAAGGGTGCGCCCAACCCCGAGGCCTGCAAGCTGTTCATGGACTACGTGCTCTCGAAGGAAGGCCAGAAGAAGTTCTTCGACGCCTTCGTTCGCCCGATCCGCGCGGACGAACTCGAGACCCCCGAGAACTTCCCGTCTCCGGACCGCTACCAGGGCACTGAGTTCCAGGTCGACTACGGGAAGCTGGTCGACACCCAGGAGAGCATCATCCAGGAGATCGGCCAGGGCGTCGGCCTCACCGGCTACTGAACCGATGTCCACGCTCGACGAGTCGCCGCTGCTCGGGCGGATCCGGTCGACCCGCCCCGGGCAAGTTGCGTTCCCGACCACCGAGCAGGGGCGGAAACGCCGCCGGATCGCCGCACTCGCGGTCCCCTTCTTCGCGCTCGCGCTGTTCGGCGCGTTCATTCCGCTGGTGAAGATGTTCCGGATCAGCGTCTCCGAGACGTTCCTCTTCGAGGTCCAGGGGTGGACACTGGCGCCGTACCGCCGTCTCTTTGCCTCGATCGCCGCCTTCGTTCCGGTGGTCGGTGGGGACCTCTCGGCGGCCATCGCGGTCGGTGGGGAGGCCGTCAACCCCGTCTACGGGGAGACGATCTGGAACTCGCTGTGGTTCGGGGCCGTCACGACGGTCGCGAGCGTCGCGCTGGGGATCGCCCTGGCACACGGCCTCGAGAAGTACGACCTGCCCCGGAAGGGGCTGCTGGTGACGCTCGTCTCCTTTCCGATCAGCCTGCCGGGCATCGTCGCCGCGTTCATGATGATCGTCCTGTTCGGGCAGACGGGGCTGTTCACCAACTTTCTCGCGGCCATCTCGGGTGCCGAACCGATCGACCTCCAGCTGACCGGCCAGCCATCCGGGACCGCGCTCGCGATTCTGGGACTCTTCTTCGGCTACCTCTACTCGATGATCCCCCGGGCGACGCTGCTGTTGCGTGGGACCTACGCCGAGGTCAACACCGACGCCGAGGAGGCCGCCCGGGCGCTGGGAGCGACGCCGCTCCAGACGTTCCGCTACGTCACGCTGCCGCAGATCCGCCCGGGGATCGTCGGCGCGCTCATCCTCACCTTCCGGACGGCACTCGCGATCTTCGGGACCGTCCTCGTGTTGAAGGCGCTGTCGGTGGTCACCTTCCGGTTCGACCAGCTCGTCAAGGTCGGCTTCGAGCTGAACATCGCCTCGGCGCTCGCGGCCGTCTTCTTCCTCTTTACGCTCCTGTTTACCTTCCTGGGGCTGCGCTACACCAGCGCGGAGGTGGCACGATGAGCACGCCGGGTGCCGACGACGCGACGGCAGTCACGGGCGAGGTTCCCGACCGCGAGCCCGGCCGGTTGGGCCAGTTCTCCGCGCGGTACGGGCGCCGGCTGGTCACCGGGCTCATCGTCGTCAGCGTGGTCTTTCTGATCGGGCCGGTGCTCGTCACCTTCGTCGCCTCCTTCTTCGAGAACTGGACCGGCATCCTCCCCAGCGGCGGCCTCACGCTTCGCAACTGGGAGCAGGCGCTCGGGCTCGCCGAGACGCAGGGTGCCGCCAGGGGGCTGGGCGGGTTCTGGACGTTCGTGGCACCGGATGTCCTCTTCGTCCTCGAACTCCCCTTCCTGCCGGAGTTGACGCTATTTTTCCCCTTCGACTTCTACGTCGAGACGCCGATCCCGATGTCGCTCGGGTTCAGCGTCCTGCTGGCGCTCTTTGGCGTCCTGATCAACCTCCTGGTCGGGGTTCCCATCGCGTACGCTGTCACCCGCTACGACTTCACCGGGCGGCGGCTGATGAACACCTTCGCCGTCTTGCCGATCGTTCCCGGGATCATCCTCGGGATCGCCTTCCTGAAGACCTACCCCGACCTGCCCAGCGTCATCGCGCTCGTGCTGGGGTACTCGCTTCTGAAGATCCCCTACATGGTGCTCGCCGTCCAGTCCTCCTTCGAGTCGATGGACCTGCGGAGCATGGAGGAGAGCGCCCGGTCACTGGGCGCGTCGTGGACGACCACCTTCCTGCGGGTGATCGTCCCCGGCGCGAAACAGGGGATCATCTCCGGGTCGATCATCTGCTGGACGCTCGCGGCCGCCGAGTTCAACTTCTCCTACGTGGTCTACTCCAGCGGCCCCCGGCCGTTCTCGCTGTTCCTGTTCGAGAACATCTCGAACAACCCCTTCCTGCGGGCCGCGGCCGCCATCTCCATCTACTTCGTCATCGTCGCGGCGGTGACAGCGCTGCTCAACCGGGTCGGCGAGAACGGGTTCTCCGTCGGAGGTGTCAGATAAATGGCCGAATCAGTCACACTCGAAGGTGTCACGAAGCGGTTCGACGAAACGCTCGCCGTCGACGACGTCTCGTTGACGGTCGAACCGGGGGAGACGGTCGGACTCGTCGGCCCCTCCGGCTGCGGGAAGACCACCACCCTCCGGACGGTCGCGGGGTTCGAGACCCCCTCCGAGGGCCGGGTGCTGTTCGACGGCGAGGAGGTGACCCACGTTCCGCCCGAACAGCGCAACGTCGGGCTGGTCTTCCAGTCCTACGCGCTGTTCGACAACATGACTGTCAAGGAGAACGTCGAGTTCGGGCTGAAGATGCGGGGGATGCCCGAGGCCGATCGGGCCGACCGGGCTGCCGAGATGCTCGAATTGCTAGACATCGGTGGGATGGGCGACCGGGACCCCACTACGCTATCGGGCGGGCAGCAACAGCGGGTCGGGCTCGCCCGCGCGCTCGCCATCGAACCCCGTGTCCTGCTGCTCGACGAGCCGATGACCGGGCTCGACGCCAAACTCAAGACCCGCCTCCAGGAGGAGATCGGGTCGCTGCTGGAGGAGATCGACGTCACTTCCCTCTATGTCACCCACGACCAGGCCGAGGCGATGGTGATGTGTGACCGGATCGCCGTCATGAACGACGGGCGGATCGAGCAGGTGGGCACGCCGGCGGAGATCTACGAGCGGCCCGCCAACGGCTTCGTCGCGGAGTTCGTGGGCACGTCGAACCGCCTGGAGGCCACGGTCGAAAACGGGACGCTCGACCTGGGTCACGCGACTGTCGAAGCACCCGCCGGTGCGCCGGAGGGGGAGGTCACGGTCGTCGCCCGGCCGGAGGCGTTCACGCTCGACGGCGGCCCCGTCGAAGCGACCATCGAGGAGCGGTTCTACCTCGGCGAGCACGTCCGGGCCACCGCGCGCACGCCCGACGACCGGGAGCTGACGCTGCGCTTCGACCCCGAAGGAGCCCCCGACGACCGGGACGTGACGCTCTCGCTGGACGCCGACCGGGTCCACCTGCTCCCGGAGCAGGGATGACCACACCCGTGACTGGGCCGGCCACCTCCGGGACGGAACCGGCCGGTCCCGACGCGCCAGGCCCGTTGCTCGCCCGCCTCCGGCGGCCCCGAACGTCCGAATCGGTCCGGATAGCCGTCGTCGCCGACCCGCACGTCACCGTCGGGGAGCGCGGGACCTGGAAGGTCGCCCACCGGAGCCGGGAACTGCTCGAGCGGGCCGTGGCCCGGACCGACGCGGCCGGTGCTGACCTCGCAGTGCTCCCGGGTGACCTGACCGGCGACGGGCATCGGGCGGCCTTCGACGCCGTCGAGGAGGTGCTCGCGGACCTGGAGACGCCCTGGGTCGCGGTTCCCGGGAATCACGACGTCCCGAAGACGTTCGACACCCACGACAGCCCGCCGGCGAGTGCCTTCGAAGCGCGGTACGCCGCCGACTCCGGTCTCCCGTTCGCGCGGGAGGTGGGGCCGGTGACCCTGCTGGGGGTCAACACCGCGAGCGCACCCGACGGAGGCCTCCGGTCGACGTGGGGCGGCCGCGTCGGCGAGCGCGACCGCGCCTGGCTGGCCGAGACCCTCCCCGGTGCGGAGACGCCCGTGGTCGTCCTGCACCACAACGTCGCGGCCCTGCCCGAGAACCCGGGCGGGAAGTGGGCGAACTTCCCGCTCGGGGACGCCGACGCGGTCCGGGAGGTCCTGGCCGACCACGAGGTCCCGCTGGCACTGACGGCCCACCACCACGTCCCCGCCCTCGCCGACCACGGCCCGACGGCCGAGGTGCTCGCGCCCGCGGTCTGCTCGTACCCGCAGGCGATGCTGCTGGTCGACATCGGTCCCGACGGCACGGCGGTGTGGCTGGTGCCACTCGCCGGCGCCACCGAAGTGCGGGAGGCCCGCCGGCTCGCGACGAGTGGGAAACCGCTGGCCGCCGGGGTCGCGGAGCTCGTCGACCGGCGGCTCGGAGCGCTGCCGCTTGCCGACCACGGTCCGGAGGCTTAAGAGTCAAGCCGCCCCTACCTCGACGTGATGGGACCCGTCCCGGCCCTCGAGGAGCGCGCGGCGGCCTGCGCCGAGCGGTTGCTCGCCGCCGAAGAGGTGCTGCTCGCCTCCCACATCGACGCCGACGGGCTCACGAGCGCGGCCATCGCCGCGACTGCACTCCGGCGGGCCGGGGTCACGTTCGAGACCGTCTTCAAGAAGCAACTGGACGAGACCGAGATAGCGAGTATCGCGGCCCGCGAGGAGGAGACGGTCCTCTTCACGGACTTCGGCAGCGGACAGCTCGACGTCATCGCGGCTCACGAGCGTGCCGGCGACTTCACGCCGGTCATCGCCGACCACCACCAGCCCGCCGACGCCGACACCGAGTACCACCTCAACCCGCTGCTCGAGGGGATCGACGGCGCCTCCGAGCTCTCCGGCGCGGGCGCGAGCTACGTGCTCGCACGGGCGTTGGGAGAGACGACCAGCGGGAGTCTCTCCGAACAGCGAACGGAGAGCGTAGCGAGCCGTGAGCAGGATGCCGCCACCGACGGGAGCGCCACCGAAATGCGAGCGGGGAGCGACACCCCTGCCACCGACGGGGGTGCGGTCGCAGCGGGCGCCGACGCCGCCGCAGCCGACAATCGCGACCTCGCGGGCCTCGCTGTCGTGGGTGCGGTCGGCGACATGCAGGCCGTCGGCGGCGAACTGGTCGGCGCCAACCGGGGGATCGTCGAGGAAGGCGTCGAGGCCGGCGTGCTCGCCGAGGGGACGGATCTGGCCTTCTACGGGAAGCAGACCCGCCCCCTCCCCAAGCTACTGGAGTACGCCAGCGAGGTCCGGATCCCCGGCGTCTCCAACGACCAGCGCGGCGCCGTCTCCTTCCTGCAGGGGCTGGACCTGGACCTGAAGGAGGGTGGGGAGTGGCGCCGGTGGGTCGACCTCACCGACGACGAGCGCCAGCAGGTCGCCAGCGCCCTCGTGCAACACGCCCTCTCGCGGGGGGTGCCCAGCGACCGCGTCGAGGACCTGGTCGCCACGACCTACACGCTCGTCGTGGAGGACCCGGGCACCGAACTCCGGGACGCGAGCGAGTTCTCGACGCTGCTGAACGCGACCGCGCGCTACGAGCGCGCGGACGTCGGCCTGGCGGTCTGTCTGGGCGACCGGGAGGACGCCTTGGAGCGGGCCCGCCACCTGCTGCGGACCCACCGGCGCAACCTCTCGGAGGGGATCCGCCTGATCGAGGACCGGGGCGTCGAGCGCGCCGAACACATCCAGTACTTCGACGCCGGCGAGGAGATCCGCGAGACCATCGTCGGGATCGTCGCCGGGATGGCCCTCGGCGTGGACGGCGTGGACGGCGACCGGCCGATCGTCGCCTTCGCCCGGAAGAGCGAGGGGGAGACGAAGGTGTCGGGACGGGGCACCGGCCGGCTCGTGGGCCGGGGCCTTGACCTGTCGGTCGTGATGCGGGAGGCCGCCCGGTCGGTCGGCGGGGACGGCGGCGGCCACGACGTCGCCGCGGGTGCGACCATCCCCGCCGGCAGCGAGGAGGCGTTCGTCGAGGCGGCCGACGACCTCGTCGCCGACCAGATCGGGTGAGTCTTGGCCCGCCCGTGCGGACGGCCGACATGGACGAACCTGACTCCGAGCCCGCCGACCGGGTGCGCGTCTGGCTGGTCGAGCGGACCTACTCCGACGACGAGCAGAACCTGATCATCCTCACCTACGCCACCCCCGACGGAACACGGTACTACCGCAAGGAGCGGGCGCTGACCTCCTTCACCGACACGCGGGACACGACCGCGGCGGTCGACGTCGACCCGGGGAACCTCGGGCGGACCGAGTCCGAGCGGGTGGAGCAGTACGCCGCCGAAGCCGAGCGGATGGCCGACCGCCACGACCCCGAGGACGCGATCTGAGCGCGACTCCGGGCCGGGCACGAGCCCGTCACCAACCACCCATGAACCGCCGCGTCGTCGGGAGCCGGCCCACGTACAACAGTAAAGTATCTTTGCCGCGGACGTACGGGCATGAGCGAGGAGGAGATCGACGACGTCGACAGGGCGATCCTGTACGCGTTACAGGAGGACGCCCGGAACATGTCGTCCGGGGACATCGCGGAGCGAACGGGCACCTCCGACAGCACCGTCCGCAAGCGCATCCAGCACCTCGAATCGGACGGGGTGATCAAGGGATACAGTGCCGAGATAGACTACCAGCGGTCGGGCTACCCACTCCGGATGTTGTTGTTCTGTACCGCCGCGATCCCCGAACGTGGCGACCTCATCCCCGAGATCCTGGAGATCGACGGCGTCGTCTCGGTCCAGGAGCTGGTCACCGGCGACCAGAACCTCCTCGTGACGGCCGTCGGCGAGTCGGACAGCGATATCACGCCGGTCGCACAGCAGCTGCTCGAACTCGGACTCACGGTGGCCGACGAGGTCCTCGTCCGGAGCCACGAGACGACGCCGCTTGGCAGGCTCGATCCCGAGAATCACGCCGGGAACGGCCCCTAGACGAGCACCCGGTCGACGTCCAGCGCGGTCGCGCGCCGGACGACCGCCCGCACCGGGTCGGTCGACCCGGCCAGGTTGTCCGAGTCACCGTCCAGCACCGTGAGCGCCGCCCGGCGGCCGGGAGCGATGACGCCACAGTCGAGCCCGGCGACCTCGGCGCCCGCGGTCGTCGCCATCCCCAGTACCTCCCGGGCGGTCACGTCGAACTCCCGCACCGTGTACGCCATCTCCCGGAACATCGAGGGCGGGTTCAGCATGACGTTGTCCGTCCCCAGCGCGACGGTCGTGTGCTCGAGCAACTCCCGTATCGGCGGCCGCCCGACGCCGAGTACGGTGTTCGCCCGCGGACAGACCGCGACCGGGACGGACTGGTCGGCGACGCGGTCGAGGTGAGGGCCTTCGGCGTGTACCATGTGGACGAGCAGGTCCGGCTCCAGGTCCAGCGCGGGGTGGATGTCGGTCGCGTCCGGTTCGCCGGCGTGGATGGCGAAGGGGACGCCACGCTCTCTCGCCGCGGCCCGCTGGTCGGTGAAGTCGCCGTCGTTCGCGCCACTCGCCCCGTAGCCGTCGGCGACGTCGAGGACCGAGCGGTCCCCGCTCCCGAAAATGAACGGGCCGACGTCCAGCGGCCGGGCGGCCTCCCGGAGCGCACGAGCCCCCTCGACCCCGGACTCGCGGAAGTCCAGACAGGAGACCGTCCCGGTCTGTCGCGCGAACCGGAGCGTCCGGCGCATCGCCGTCACGAGTTCGGCCCTGTCGGCGGCAGCCAGCCGGCGGTGTTTCAGACTGTCCGGCGGGGCGACCGCCGCCTCGAGCCCGAGCCCGGCGGCGGCCTCCTTCGCGACGGAGTCGCCGAGATGGGTGTGTGCGTTGACAAAGGCCGGCAGGACGATGTCCGTCGAACCGGTCTCGCCCTCCTCAATGGCCTCGATCCGCCCGTCCTCGACGACGACACGGCCGGAAACGGGCTCGAACGACTCCCCGACGAGGATCGTCCCCTCGAACTGCTCCATGCCCCACCCGCGGCCGGGAGCGGAATAGGCGTTTCGAATGAATAACATTTTGTTCTTTATATTCTCTTTTTGGAACGATATGGGAATTTAGAAATATTTAATAATCAGTTCGTTCGTAAACGCTGGTGACGGTAACCGATGGCCGCCATCATCCGGAGCGCCGCGGGGGCCCGGTGTGGTGGCCGCAGCCAGACCAACGATGACAGGACCAGACCGGACGACGGCCGTGGGACAGCTTCCAACTCCAGCCAGCGGGGGGTCGCGGGTGCCGGCGACGCTGACGCGACTCGTCTGGCTCCTGTGGGTCGCGAGCCTCGGCGTTCTGGCCCTGTACTACTGGAGTGACGGGCCCTGGGAGCTGTGGGGGCTGGTGGCCGTCGACGGACTGACGGTCGTGGTGTGGCTGGCGGTCACCTTCTTCAGCGGCATCGTCCACAGCTACTCGCGGCGCTACATGGCCGGGAACCGGGCGATCGACCGCTTTTTCGCTCGCACGTTCGCCTTCACGCTGGTCGTGATGGTGCTGGTCGCCGCGGAGCACCTCGCCGTGTTCTGGGCCGCGTGGCTCGGGATGGGGCTCGTGATGGCCGGGCTGGTCGGCCACGTCGACGGGTGGCCCCAGGCACAGGCCGCGGCCGGACTCGCGCGCCGGTACTTCTTCGCGAGCAGCGCCGCGCTCGCGGTCGCGCTCGTGGCCCTCTGGTGGCACACCGGGGCGACGACGGTCTCCGGGGTCGCCTCGGCTGTCGAGGCTGGGTCGGCTGCCGGGACCACGCCCGCGACGGCCGTACTGGCGGCCACCGGCGCGCTCCTGCTCGCGGCGATGGTTCAGTCGGCGCTCGTCCCGTTTCACATGTGGCTGCTCGCCTCGATGACCGGCCTCCCGCTGCAGTCGCTGAGGAGCGCCGACGGCGAGCCGTACCACCAGCCGCTTCGCCTCTCGACGGTGATTCACGTGCCCGTCGAGCGCGTGACCGAGGTCCTCTCCGACCACGACGAACTGGCCGGCCTGCTGGACAACGGCTGGCTCTCGCTGACCGTCGTCGACCCGGAGCAGAACCACCGTGCCTTTCACTACGCCGGCGACCTCGCCTGGGTGCCGTTCGAGGAGCGGGGGGCCGGCACGCCGGAGCCAGCGGCGACTCACAGCGTCGCCGACGACTGACGGGGCTGACGAGCCAGCACGGACGTCGCTCCGTCGGCCCAGTGGGCTGTATCGACGCCAGTCCGCCCTCGAGGGCCGTATTGTGTATTGCCGCATACAGTTTATCCCGTCCGGCGGGGAAAGGCCGAGCACGCCCGGAAACCAGACGGACGCGCCCGAGCAGGCCGGACGCCTGGACGCTGGCAGAGCGGGTGGCGGTCACCGGACTGCTGACCCCTGGCGCGGGCCGGGGGGCTCCCCGGACGGCCGTTTCCCGCGTGACCAACGTCCCCCACGTCCCGCGCGTGAGCGAACACGAGCTTCGAGTTCTCCGCTACGTGTCCCAGCAGCAACCTCGCGCAACCGTGGACTTCGAGGGCCCGGAGGGGCGTTCGACTGCGCGGGGCCCAGGCTGGTGGAGAGCGGTGACGCAGACGGGGCGGGGGTGGTCTGGCACCCGGTAAACTCTATTTCGCGATATCAAATCGGCCGCGAGCCGGATGAGCGAAACCGGGGGGTTTAGACGGACAGGGCGTCAAGTGTGGGTATGGGCTTTGGTAGCTACGACGAATCCGAGCAGGAGAACCAGGAACTCTCGACAGGGGACGAGGAGGGCGTCACCGTCGAGGAGAACGCCCACAGCGGGGACGTGGCCTTCGAATCCGACGCCTCGACGGACGAGCTCGTCGACCGGCTCCAGGACATGAAAGACGACGAGGACGAGGACGAGGAGTAGCCGCTCTCGCTGTCCGGCAGCAGGCCTGCCCGGGCCCCGCGCCCGGTCATCCCCGACTGGCGGGACCAAAGGGGCTTGTATCCGGCCGCGTAACGCCCGCCGATGACCGACTTCGACCCCGAGAAGTTCGAGGACAAGTACGAACACTACTTCCCGCAGCTCCAGCAGGCCTACCGGGGGGCCTTCGAGCGGATGAACGACGCCTACGACTCCGAACTCGTCCACGCCATCGACCAGCAGCTGCTGGCCGAGAGCGAGCCCTTCTACGAGGGCGAGGGCGAGTTCCGGGTGGAGTTGCCCGACGACCCCGCCGAGCGGCTGACGGGCGTGCTCGTCGACGAGGAGAAACTCACCGCCGTGCTCGACCGGTACGTCGAGGAGATCGAGGTCGAACTCCGGCGCGTGTTCGGCTTCGAGGACGGCTGACGCCCGGTCCGGCTGCCGCGCGACTGCTCGGAGCCGTCACCGACCATGTGAGTCCAAAGGTCTATGACCGCCGACACAGTATGAGTAAGTACGATGAGCACGGACACCCAGTCGGAGGACGACCTGCGCGAGCAGATCACGAACTTCCTCCGGCGTAACTTCCCACAGATCCA
>JAZKSZ010000211.1:0-3417 GCA_036625795.1 Haloarculaceae archaeon | reverse complement strand
TGACCGCGGGCTCTATCCGCTCGGCTTCCCGGACCATCCGGGCGATCCGCTCGCTGCGGGGGTCGGCGTAGGAGCGAACCCGGTCGCGGACGGAGACCGCCTTGCCGACGTAGAGGACGCGGTCGCCGGCGAGAAACTGGTAGACGCCGGGCTCGTCGGGGAGTTCGGCCGCCCGCGCTCGGACCGCCTCCCGATCCATATGCTCGATTGTGGGCCGCCGGCAATCAGCCTCACGCTCTCCCCGCCCAGGGACTGCGCGGGCGGATGTAGCCCGCCGACGTGGCTTTGTGTCCGGTCGCCGAAGACCGGGTATGATCGTCGCCGAGGCCGACGACCAGCTTCAGTTCGTCACGCAGCCGGCCCACGCCGCCCTGGCCGGCCAGTTCGCCGACCGGTGGGGCGGGACCGTCGAGGCGCCGGTACCCCGGGCGCCCGCGGTCCACGCCGCCTACGCCCACGACGACGGCTGGCTCGCCTACGACCAGGTCCCGCATCTCCACGACGACGGCCGGGTCGTCGACTTCCGGTCGGTCCCCGACGACGTCTGGGTCGAGCTCTACGAGGAGGGGGTCGACGCTGTCGCGACAGCCGATGCCTCTGCCGGCCTGCTGTGCTCGATGCACGGGGCGGGACTCCGGCGGCGTCGTTACGGGCTCTCGCCGTCCTGGCCGGACACGCCGCCGGCCTTCGAGGAGTACGTCGCCCGGGAGGAGGACCGCCAGGCCCGCCTCGCCGCGGCCCTCCGGGATGCCGGCCGGCTCGACGAGGCCGACTCGGAGCTCCTCGCGACACTCCACGATACCGGCACGCCGCCAGCCGACCCGGACAGCCGGCTGTGGCGTAACTACCGGCGCCTCCAGGCCTGGGACGCGCTCTCGCTGTTTTTCTGTACCGCGGTCACGCCGGGGGCGACCGACCTGGAGGGGGTCCCGACGGGCCCCGGGGAGGAGACCACCATTCGGGTCGACCGGGACGAAACTGGGGGCGGGGAAGGCGGGAGCTACCGCTTCGACCCCTACCCCTTCGAGGCTGCGCCGCTGCGGGTGACCGTCCCCGCCCGGACGGTCACGACCGACTTCGGCTCCGAAACCGACCTCCGGCGGCGCTACTACGAATCACCCCGCGAAGAGCGGGCGTTCACGCTGCGGCCGGCGTGACGGGCCGCCGAAGCGACACGGTTCAGGCCGCCCGCGCCAGCGGGTGGCGCGCTGTCGCGCGTGTCCTCGCGCGACGAGCGGCGTGCGAGGGACGAGGAACGCAACGAGCGCAGCGAGTGCGTACCGCAGTCGGCTGGGGAGGCGTGTGGCTTCCGGTGGTCGAACTGGCTAACCACCGGCTCCGAGAACGGACCGACAGACCGGGGATCCCAGCCCGAGAGTTGGCCCGCGCTCCCGGCCGACGCGGCAGATACAACAGGCTCCCGGTCGACGCCCCGGTATGAGCGGCGACGCCCCCGACGACGAGGAGCGCGTCTGGCTGGTGGAGCGCGACTACGACCAGAAGGGGCTGGTCAGGCTGGTCTACGCCACACTCGATGGCGCCCGTCACCTCACCCGTGAACTCTCCCAGCAGATGCTCCAGCGGACGACAGTGACGGCCGCCCGGTCGGTTGCCGACGACCGCCTCGAACCGACGCCGGAGGTGGACCGGGAGCGCTACGCGAAGGAGGCCGAACGGATGGCCGAGCGCCACGACCCCGACGACCCGGTCTGACCTGCATCGGGGTGAAACCGGCGGCTACCGGACTACTTCCTCAAAAATCGAGTGTGCGGTCGTCAGCGACGCGTGTCTACGCTTCGACGGCTTCGGCGGCCTGCTCGGAGATCTCCTCGACCTGCTGGGCGACCTCTTCCTGGGCCTCGGTCATCTGATCGCGGAGCTGGTCGACCTGCTCGGCGAGCCCGTCGACGGCCTCGACGGACTGGCCCTCGAGTTCCTCGTGGGCCTCGAGCAGCAGTTCGAGCTGCTCGTCGAGCGCGTCGAGGTAGTCCTCGGTCAGCTCCTCGCCGGCCTCGATGCTCTGCTCGAACTCGGTGGTGGCGTGGTCGAAGGCCTCGGCGTGGTTCGAGAGCAGCGTCTCGTAGCCCTCGTCGACGGCCTCGCGGACGTCAGCGACGGCCGACTCCATGCCGGGGACGTTGGCCTCGAGCGCGTCGAGGACGCTGTGGGTGGCCCGCTGCTGGAGTTCGACGGTCGAGCGCTGGGCGGACTCCGTGCTCTCCATGCTGTCGAGCATGGCCTGCCCGGCGCGGTGCTGGAACTCGACGGTCTGCTCGACGGCGCGCTGGCTCTGTTCGATGCTCCGGCGCTGCAGTTCGAAGACGGTCGTGACGGGACTGGTGTATTCAGTCATTGTATCTCTTTCTACACCCCCGTAGCACATAAGTATTCCGTTTCTTACCATCTGTTACCATCAAATGCCATAGCTGGGTACGGCCACCCCCCGCTGCTCGGGGTGCGGGTCCAGCGGGGCGGGGTTCGGACCCGTCCCACAGTTGCGGACCCTGCATCTCCGCACCCGTTTTTCTGTTCGCTACCGGTGATCTGTCGGTATGCCGACGATCGAACTCGATGGTCTGACCAAGACCTACGGCGACGTGACCGCCCCCTCCGGCGTCGACCTCACAGTTCGGGAAGGGCGATCTTCGGCTTTCTCGGGCCCAACGGCGCCGGGAAGTCGACGACCATCGGCATCCTGCTGGACTTCGTCCGGCCGACCGCCGGCGAGGCCCGCGTGTTCGGCATGGACGTTCAGGCCCAGTCGCTGGCCGTCCGCTCACTCCACGTCGATACCGCGCTCGGACAGCACCTCCAGGAATTCCGCCTCCCCCAGCTGCGGGACGCCCTCGGCCTCGGCGTCTTCCCGCTTGGTCCGGCCGGGATCCTCGCCGACCACCAGGTAGTCCGTGTTCCCGGAGACGCTGCCCGTCGCTGACCCGCCGTGCCGTTCCACCAGCTCCTGGGCCTCCGCTCTGGTAAAGCGCTCCAGCGCCCCCGTGAACACGAACGTCTCGCCGGCCAGGATATCCCCGTCACCGGTGTCGGCGGGCTGTGGGTCGACGTGCTCCAGCAGCCCGTCGATGACCGCGGCGTTGTGCTCGCTGTCGAAGAAGTCCCGGACCTCGGCGGCGACTGTCGGGCCGATATCCTCCACCTCCTGTAACTGGTCCTCGCTGGCCTCCCTGACTGCCTCGAACGTCCCGAACGCTCGCGCGAGCGCACGCGCGGTCGTATCACCCACTTCCGGGATGCCCAGCGCCGTCAGGAAATCCGCGAGGGCGGGCTCGGTCGTTGCCGCTATCTCCCGGACGAGATTCTCAGCGCTGGTCTCGCCCCACCCCTCCAGCTCCCGGAGGTCCCCGACGGTCAGCTCGTACAGGTCCGGCAGCGACTTGACGAGCCCGGCGTCGACGAGCT
>JAZKSZ010000210.1:0-3484 GCA_036625795.1 Haloarculaceae archaeon | reverse complement strand
TAGCGGAGGGGAAAGAGGTCGGCGCCTTCGCGCTCTCGGAGGCCGGCGCGGGGTCGGACGTCCCTGCGATGGAGACCACCGCCGAGAAGGTCGGCGACGAGTACGTCATCGACGGGGGGAAGCTGTGGATCTCGAACGGCTCTGTCGCCGACACTGTTACCGTGTTCGCCAAGACCGACCCCGACGCCGGCAACAAGGGCATCTCCTCCTTTATCGTCCGCCCGGAGGAAGACGACGGCTTCGTCGTCGAGGGCACCGAGGACAAGCTCGGCGACAAGGGCTGTCCGACCGCTGAACTGCGCTTTGACAACATGCACGTCCCCGAGAGCCGCCGGCTGGGCGAGGAGGGCCGGGGGTTCGTCCAGGCGCTGGAGACGCTCAACGGCGGCCGGATCACCATCGCCGCCCGCTCGGTGGGCATCGCCCAGGCAGCCCTGGACGAGGCGCTTGACTACGCCGACGAGCGCGAGCAGTTCGGCCAGCGGATCGGCGACTTCCAGGCCATCCAGCACAAGCTGGCGGACATGGACACCAAAACGCGGGCCGCCCGCCTGCTGATGCACTCGGCGGCCGACAAGAAGATGCGCGGGGAGAGCTTCGCCAAGGAGGCTGCCCAGGCCAAACTCTACGCCTCCGAAGTGTCCCGCGAGGTGGCGAACGAGGGCATCCAGATCCACGGCGGCTACGGCTACGTCAAGGACTTCCCGATGGAGCGCTTTTTCCGGGACGCCAAGCTCAACGAGATCTACGAGGGCACCAGCGAGGTGCTCCGGAACACTATCGCCGGCCAGCTGCTCGACTGAGCCGTTCTTTTCGTTCGGTCTCCCCGCGTCGTATGCGCCCTACAGCTCGTGACCGCAGACCGAACAGACCGTCGCCACGTCCGCGGGCTCGGGCATCCGGTCGTCCCCATCGCCGGGCTCGAATTCGAAGACACGCTCCGCCTCGCAGTCCGGGCAGTCGGCGAGCGCCTTCACCCCCGTCCACTCGTGACGCGACCCCGGGACGCCCAGCGCGAACCCGCGGACGACGCCGTCGGTCTCGTTGCGGCCCTGCTGGAAGACCCCGTCGGCCTCGAAGTGGATGGCCCCGTGTGGCCCGACCTCGGTCGTCTCGCGCTCGGCGCCGGGACCGGTTGCCGTCTCGAACGTCGCCGTCCCCTCCAGAACCAGGAACAGCTCCTCCTGGTCGGCGTGGGCGTGCAACCCACCCGAGAACGACTCCCCGGGCTCGAGTTCGAAGTAGGTACAGGCAAACCCCATCCCCTCGACTGCCCGCGCCAGCGGTTTGCGGTGGCTGTTCGCGCCGAGGAAGTGAGGAACCGACTCGACCTCACCGATGCTGACGTGTTCCATACGCCGGCCAGGGGCGCGACCGGTATAAGCGTGGACGCCGACCGCTACTGGGTCCCGACCATCCGGTCCTCCTCGCCCCAGTACCGGTCGCGGAGCTCGTACTTCTGGACCTTGCCGGTCGCGGTCTCGGGCAGGTCCTCCACGAAGTCCACACTCGAGGGCGTCTTGTAGCCGGCCAGCCGGTCGTCACAGAACTCGAGGACGTCCTCCTCGCTGGGGTCGCTGCCGGGTGCGGGGACGACCACCGCTTTGGGCGTCTCGCCCCACTCCTCGCTGGGGACCGGCACCACCGCGGCCTTCCCGACGTCGGGGTGGTCGTAGAGGGTGTCCTCGACTTCGATCGAGGAGATGTTCTCCCCGCCGGAGATGATGATGTCCTTCTTGCGGTCCTGGATCGAGACCATCCCGTTCTCGTCCCAGACGGCCAGGTCGCCGGTGTGGAAGTAGCCCTCCGCGCGGGCGTTGAACGCCTCCTCGGTGGCCTCGGGCTTGTTCAGGTAGCGGTCCATCACCTGGTTGCCCCGGACGACGATCTCCCCCACCGTCTGCCCGTCGCGGGGAACGTCCTCGCCGTCGTCGTCGACGACCCGGACCTCGGTGCACAGCGTCTCCGAGCCCTGCTTGACCTTCAGGTCGCGGCCGTGCTCGGCCAGCCGGCGCGGGGAGTTCGAGGTGGTGATGATGGGGGCGGTCTCGGTGAGCCCGTAGATGTGGATGATCCGCCAGCCGAACTCGTCCTCGACGGTCTCGATGGTCGCGGTGGCGGGCGCGCTGCCGGCGGTCGAGATCCGCACATCGCGGTCGCCGGTGGTCTCCACGTCATTCTCCTCGTAGAACTGGATCAGGTTGTTGAGGACGGTCGGCGCCCCGCACATGAACGTCACGTCGTACTCCCGGACCCGCCGGAAGGTGTCGGCGGCGTCGAAGGTGCGCTGGCAGACGTGGGTCGCGCCCGTCCCCGTGAGCGCGTAGGTGTGGCCCCACCCGTTGCAGTGGAACATCGGCAGCGTCCACAGGTAGGTGTCGTCGTCGCGGATCTCCATGTGCTGGTTCAGGACCAGGGCGTGCCAGTGTTCGGTGCGATGGGTCCGCACCACGCCCTTCGGGTCACCCGTGGTGCCGGAGGTGTAGTTGATGCTGGCGTCGTCGTCCTCGCTGATGTCGGGGCGCTCGGGTGCCTCGGGGGAGCCCTCGGCGAGCACCGCCTCGTAGTCCGTCCAGTCGCCGTCGATGTCGTCGGCCTCGTAGCCGATGAACGTCTCCGCGGGGACCTCGTCGCGGACGGCCTCCACCTTGTGGGCGAAGTCGTAGTCCGCGATGACGGTCGCGGCCCCGCAGTCGTTGAGGATGTAGGAGACGGTGTCGGGCTGGACCCGGTAGTTCAGCGGGACGAACACGGCCCCGAGCGTGTTGGTCGCGTACAGCGTCTCGATGAAGTAGTGCGTGTTCGGCGCGAGCAGCGCGACCCGGTCGCCCTGCCCGACGCCGCGTGCGGCGAGGGCGTTCGCCAGCCGGTTCACCCGCTCGCCGACCTCCGCGTAGGTGTACTCGGTCCCGTCGTGGGCGACGACGCCCGTCACGTCGCCGTAGATGTCCGTCGCCCGGTCGAGGAAGTCGAGTGTCGTCATCTCCTGTTTCATGCTACCACCTACCGTGACGATCGTGGGCCGGGGTGAAAATATTGCCCCCTTCGTCTCAGCCGCTACTGGGCCACTCGTCGGGGCCGAGCGGCTCACCCTCGAGGAAGGCCGCGACCCCGGCTTCGGCGTCGGGCGTCGTACACAGCGTGGCGAACTCCTCGTTCGAGTGCGAGAGCGCCTCGGCGTAGGGCATGCCGGACATCTCGTAGAACGCCCGCTTGCCGCGCTGGACGGCCGCCGGGCTCTTGGCGGCGATGGTCTCGGCCAGATCCATCGCCCCCTCGACGTGCTCGCCCGGGTCGGTCACGCGGTTGAGCAGCCCCCACTCGCGGGCGGTCTCGGCGTCGACCAGGTCGCCGGTCAACAGCAGCTCCAGGCAGCGCTTGCGGGTGACCGCGCCCATCAGCGGCACCGCCGGGCCCATACAGAAGAGGCCGACCTTCGGCGCGGTCGCGCCCAGTTGTGTGCCCTCGGCGGCGACGGCGAGGT
>JAZKSZ010000209.1:0-3515 GCA_036625795.1 Haloarculaceae archaeon | reverse complement strand
TCGAGCACGTGGCCGTTCTCCTTGGTGTCCGACCCCTGGAGGTGCTTGCCGTACCGGCCCACCAGCGAGGTGAGCTCCTGGGGCAGGACGAACTTCGTGGACTCGCCTTTCCCGATCTCCTCTAAGGTTTCCATCCCGCGCTCGATGACCGCCCGCTCGCCCATCGACTCGGCGGACTTGGCACGCAGGACAGTCGAAATGGCGTCACCCTGGGCCTCCAGGATCTGGCTCTGCTTCTCACCCTGGGCGCGGATAATGTTGGATTGTTTCTCACCCTGGGCCTCCTCGATGGCGGAGCGGCGTTCCCCCTGGGCCTCGAGAATCATCGCCCGGCGGCGACGCTCGGCGGAGGTCTGTTGCTCCATGGCCTGCTGGACGTCCTTGGAAGGGTTGACCTCGCGAACCTCGACGCTCTCGACGCGGATCCCCCACTCGTCGGTCGGCTCGTCGAGTTCCTTGCGGATCTTGGCGTTGATCTCCTGGCGCTTGTTCAGCGTGTCGTCGAGCTCCATGTCACCAAGCACCGCCCGCAGCGTCGTCTGGGCGAGGTTCGAGACCGCACGCTTGTAGTCGTCGACCTGGAGGTAGGCTTTCTCGGCGTCCATCACCTTGATGTAGACGACGGCGTCGGCGGTCACGGGGGAGTTGTCCCGCGTGATGGCCTCCTGTCGGGGCACGTCGAGCGTCTGTGTCCGCATGTCGAAGCGGTAGGTCTTGGTGACGAACGGCAACACGAAGCGGGGACCGGGCTCGAGCAGTCCCTGGTACTTCCCGAAGCGCGTGTACGCCCGCTTCTCGGTCGCGTCGACGATGACGATACTGTTGTAGACCGTCACGATGGCGAGCAGCAGGACTACCACTGCCACCAGCGAGAGCGGGCTGAGCAGCTGTAACACCGGGGACATAACACTTACCTTTCGGTGCGTTCAGGCAAAAGCCTTCCCCGCGCGTGAGCCGGGGGAGACGCCCGGTCAGGCGCTCGAGCCGGATTCCCGTTCGGGCTCGCGCTCCGGCTGCCCGCCCGCATCGGCGTCGCTCGCTTCCGACGCCTCCTCGTCGGCAGCCTGCCGGCCGCGGGCCAGTTCGCGGTCGATGTCGTCGGTGATGTTCTGGACGGCCTCGACGGTCAGCACGTTCCCGCCGCCGGGGTCGAGGACGATCACCTCGGTCCCCTCCGGGATCTCGCCGTCGATGCTCCGGGCCCGGTAGAGGGGATTGAAACCGCCGTCCTCCAGTTTCACCTCCCCCTCTCTCGGGGTGACGCGCTCGGTCACTCGGCCGCTCTGGCCCCGCAGCGAGTCCGAGTCCGAGGTCTGGTCGACCCCCGCACCCGTGTAGACGTCGAACTGCCGGTAGGCGTACAGCGTCGCGCCGCCGGCCCCGAGGACCACTGCCGCGAGTATCAGGACGTTGAGGATACCGAGCGCTGGGGGGAGGACGAACCCGACGAGCCCGGCGGCGAACAGTGACACGCCGGCCACGAAGAAGTGAGCGCCCGGGGCGAAGGCTTCGGCCACGATGAGCCCCGTGCCGACGAGCAACAGGACCGTCGGCAGGCCCACCTGTAACAGGTCCGGAAAGACAGCCATACCAGTCCTTGGTGTCGCGCGACGAATAATCCTTCGGGGACTGGCGTGTGCCACGCTCCGGCCACCGCGCACGCGACAGCTGCGGCCTCACCCTAGCACGGGGTAGCTGTCCCGCGCCATCGCGACCAGGTCGTCGACCGTGTCGGGGTCGACCGTCCAGAACGCCTCGTACAGCGACGGGTCGCGGTGTTTGGCGACGAGGGCGGCTTTCGCCTCCGGCTGGCCACCGTCGTACAGCAGGAACCAGAAGTCCCGGAACGTCCCCTCCTCGTCGGCGATGACCTCGAAGGGCTCGTTCTCGAGGTCGACGTCGGGGTAGCCGACGACGGCCGCGTCGACGCCGGCCTCCGCGAGCCGGCGGTAGACTGACTTCGTCCGGGAGGATTCGGCGATCGCCGAGAGTTGCTGGAAGCCGACCCGGAGCCACCCCTCCCCGCGGTCCAGCGCCCGGCGCTCGAACTGCCGGGAGACGTCGACCATCTGCCCGTGGCTGGTCCCCGGCGAGACCGTCACGTCGGCGTCGACGTCGAACGGCAGGACGTCGGGGTCGAACGGCTCCTCGCCGGCGAATGCTCGCTCGATCCCGTCCTCGGGGAGCAGCGTGTCGAGGTCGACCGTCCCGAACACCTCGTCGCCGTGGTGGAACACGGGGACGTTCGTCGGCTTCCCACGGTCGGTGACGGCCGTCCGGACCGCGACCCCGTAGCCGGCGAGGTGGCCCGCCAGGGTTTCCAGGCGCTCCTGGGGGCCGTCGTAGTCGTAGACCGTCAACGTTCGCGCGTGGTCCCGCAGGTGTTCCAGTAGTGCTTTCATCTGTCTCCTCCCGGCAGCAGGTAGCCGTGCCAGTCGTCGCTGTCGTGCACGCGGTACTCCGGGTCCGAGCCGTCGGGGTGGCGCACCTCGACGACGGTGTCGAACAGCCCCGTCAGCGCCGGCCGCTCGCCGCCGGCGAGCCCGTCGGTATCGAGCGTGGCGATCGTCTGCCCGCCGGCCTCCGCCACGCGGACCGTCAGGGCGTGCATGAACCGGTAGACCGGCTCCAGGTCGGTCGCGACCAGCAACGCGGTGACGTTGTCGACGAGCACGCGTGAGCCGAGCCTGCGGCTCCGCCGGCTCGCGTCGTACATCTCCGTGAGTGCGCTGGCGAGCCCGGTGAGGTTGCCCGGCGTGTCGACCGAGCGGGTGAACTCGTCGGGCTCGGGGCCGCCGTCGCAGGCGACGACTGCCGGCCGCGGCAGCGAGACCCCCTCGGGCGTTCGCGCGTCCAGTCGGGCCCGCGCGTCGGTCGCCGAGCCCGAGGTCGTGATGTAGAAGGGGCGCCCCTCCGTCTCGACGACGGCCGCGACCAGCAGCTCCAGGGCCATGTGGGTCTTGCCGCTCATCGCCGGCCCGCAGACGAGGACGTCACCGGCGTCGGCTGGCCGGAGTCGCTCGGCGACCGACGTAACTTCCTCGACGACCTCGCTGTGGTCAGTCGCCACGACCTATCACTACCGGTCTATCGATACCGCCCGATAAAAATGTGGGCACTTCGCCGCGGTCAGGCTTCCCGCTGGACGACAAAGCGGGTGAACTCCCGGAGCTGCTCTTCTGGCTCGGGCTCCAGGTCGAGGTCGTCGAGGTGGGAACGGGCGCTCTCGGCCAGTTCGTGGGCCCGCTGGCGGGCGTACTCGACGGCACCGGCCTCCTGCATGATGTCGATGGCCTCCAGGATCTCCTCGTCGGTGTTCTCCTTGGCCCAGAGGACCTCCTCCAGCCGGGCGACATCCTCCGGCGGGGCGACCTCCGCGGTCCGGATGACCATCAGGGTCTTCTTGCCCTCGCGGATGTCGTTGCCGAACTCCTTGCCGAACTCGCCGGCCTGGTCGAGGGTGTGCTCGATGTCGAGGATGTCGTCGCCGATCTGGAAGGCGATCGACATCTCCT